>QHOR01000250.1 GCA_003219395.1 Verrucomicrobiota bacterium
CGCGAATACGGCCTCTCCGCAAGAAACCATCGTAATGCCGCTGGATAAGATGCGTCTCTACCTGGCGCATGGTATCGAGCATAACGCCCACAATGATCAACAAGCTTGTGCCGCCAAAAAATTGCGCCGTAATCATGGGCACGTTCAATCCTTGACTCAGCAGACTGGGCAGCACCGCTATGAGCGTCAGGAAAATTGCGCCGGCAAACGTTAATCGGGTCATCGTGAAATCAAGAAAATCGGCAGTTGGTTTTCCCGGGCGCACGCCCGGGATATACCCGCCGTATTTCTTGAGGTCATCTGCGATTTGGGTTGGTTGAAATTGCGTCGCAACCCAGAAATAACTGAAAAAGAAAATCATTGCTGCGAGAGCAACGTAATGAGGCCAGCCCGTGGAGAGCGCGCTGGCAATCCGCGCGGCTGTGGGGCTGTTTCTAAATCCATACTGGACAATTGTTGCGGGAAAGAGGAGCAGGGCCCACGCGAAAATGATGGGCATTACGCCGGCATAATTCACCTTCAAAGGCATATATTGCGTCTGCCCTCCGTACATTTTGCGGCCGACTACACGCTTGGCGTACTGGACGGTAATCTTCCGCACGCCCTGCGTAATTGTGATGACTGCAGCGATGACGATGATCAAGAACAACACCAACAACACAAGCACCATCGGATTCACCTGGCTGGATCCAGTCTGCGCCGAGGGCACAAATGTCTTCCAAGCCTGCGCCAAAGCAGCAGGCAGGCGCGCAACGATGCCAACGGTAATAATAAGCGAAATTCCGTTGCCAATACCGCGCTCAGTAATCTGATCGCCCATCCACATTAACAAAAGCGTCCCGGTCGTCAGCGAAACCACAGTCACGATTCGAAATTTCCAGCCCAGATCATCGACCAGCGGAATCCCCAGGTTCCTGATTGTGTCGGTAATCCCTGGCAGCATAGTGTGGTACGATTCCGGGTGCTGAAATGATAGCGCCAGCAAATACCCTTGGAAAATGCAGAGGCCTACCGTCGCGTAACGCGTCAGTTGCATGATCTTTTGCCGGCCGCCATCTTCGCGCGCTAGCCTTCCAAGCTGTGGAATTACTGCAGTCAACAACTGCATCATGATCGATGCGCTGATGTAAGGCATGATACCCAGGGAAAAGATGGCACAATTTTCCAGTGCCCCACCACTGAACAAGTTGAAGAGCGCTGCGAGACCGCCCCCCGTGCGCTGGCTCATTGAAGTGCGAAACCATTCCTGCAACACACCCTGGTTGACTCCAGGAGTCGTGATCGCAGCGCCTAAACGCACGATGACGATGACCGCTAGCGTAAACAGAATGCGCCGGCGCAATTCCGGTATCTTAACCGTGTTGAGGAACGCCGAAACCATCCGCTAAATCTGAAACATTGTGCGCCGCGAAGCTAGCTCTCCCGCGAGGCTTTCTTTTTTCCTTTGGCCGAGGTCTTCGATTTTTTCTTCGCTATCGCCTTGGGCGCAGGTGCGCCAGACGATTCCTCCGTAGAGGCCGCATCCGTCGCAGCGGCACCTCTATCACGCAGTGTGATCGTCCCTCCGGCTTTTTCGATTTTTTCCCGGGCCACTGCGCTGATTTTATCCGCTTCTACTTTCAGGCCGTGTTTTAACTCACCATCACCAAGAATTTTTATTCCTACGAAATGACCTCGTACGAGCTTCGGTTGACAATCGCATATCGCTTATGAAAGGCGGCATTGTTAAACCCCCGCTTTGGCAGCCGTCGAATCAGGGGCATTTGCCCTCCCTCGAATCCCAGCCGAATGCTTCCGCCCGAGCGCGCCTTTTGGCCTTTATGGCCTTTGCCGCTGGTTTTGCCATGACCGGAGCTTTCACCGCAGCCCAGGCGTTTCACACGATGTCGCGATCCCGGTCGCGGTCGCAAACTATGAAGACGCATTATGTTGAGCCCCTTTTCCATCGCTGAAGTGAATTCCACGCACTTTGAAAATTTCCTCCCTGCGGCGAAGTGACTTCAACGCGGCGATCGTCGCTTTCACTACGTTGGCGTGATTACTTGATCCGAGCGACTTGGCCAGCACGTCGCGGATGCCAGCTGCTTCAGCCACGGCTCGCACCCCGCCGCCGGCAATTACTCCAGTCCCCGGCGAAGCGGGACGCAATAGCACTCGCGCTCCATCGTATTCGCCAATCACTTCGTGGGGAATTGTGTTTTCGTTCAATGAAACTTTTTCCATGGCTTTGCGCGCAGCTTCAGAGGCTTTCCGAATCGCCTCGGATACTTCGTTTGCCTTGCCAAATCCGCATCCCACTTTTCCATCGTGGTCTCCGGCCACGATTAATGCGCTAAAGCTAAAACGACGCCCACCTTTCACTACTTTCGCGCAGCGGTTGATGAACACGACTTTCTCTGTCGTATCGCCCCTTGCCGCCGGCGCCTTATCTGTCCTGCGCATGTCCGGTCGTCTGCCTGAACCTGTATGAGCCATGAGTTAGAATTTTAAGCCGCCTGCACGGGCAGCGTCTGCCAATGCCTTCACTTTTCCGTGATAAAGGAACCCGCCGCGATCAAAAACCACCCGCTCGAGTTTTTGTGCCAACAAACGTTCCGCGATTGCCTTGCCGATCTGTTCTGCCGCGGTTTTGTTTGCAGCCGCTTTCTTTTTATCGACCAGGGAGCTCTCCGCCGTCGATGCAGCGGCCAGCGTCCGTCCCGCATCGTCGTCGATCACCTGTGCATAAACGTGTTTGCCAGAGAAATGAACCGACAGCCGCGGTCGTTGCGCCGTGCCTGCCACTTTTTTCCTAATCCTTCGATGAACGCTCTGTCGCGCTGCCTTGCGAATCGTCGTCGCCATATTATTGAACTGTTTTGCCCTCTTTGCGACGGATCTGCTCACCCGCGTAGCGAACACCTTTGCCCTTGTACGGTTCCGGCGGATAAAAGCGACGGATGTCCGCCGCCACCTGACCAACCAATTTTTTGTCTACGCCTTGAATTGTAATCTTGGTGTTGTCGGCGACCGTAATTTTAATGTCGTTCGGAATTGAAAACGAAACCGGATGCGAGAAACCAAGGCTCAAGTTAAGGGTGGATCCTTGAACGGCGGCCTTAAAACCTACTCCTTCGATCTCGAGTTGCTTGGTAAATCCTTCGCTTACACCTTGCACCATATTATGTACCAGGCTGCGCGAAAGCCCATGCAAGGCCTTTACATTGCGTGATTCGGCTTCGCGTATCACGGAGACGCGATTATCCTCCACGCTTGCCCGGATTTGATGTGGGAGAGTCCAGCGAAGTTTACCTTTAGGTCCCTCCACTGAAACGGCTCCCTCTTCGTCAACGTTCACTTTGACTTTGTCGGGAATCTCGACCGCCTTATTTCCAATTCGTGACATGAGTTCTTAGTTCGTTAAATCCTTACAACGGTCACCAAACGTAAGCCAGTAGCTCGCCGCCCACTTTTTGCTTTCGCGCCTCGCGTCCGGATAAAACGCCGCGCGAGGTAGAAAGAATGGCCAGACCCATTCCCCCCAGAACTCTAGGGATTTCATCCGCGGCAACGTACCGCCGCAATCCCGGGCGGCTCACACGACGCAGTCCTTCGATGGCGCTGGAGCGGTTCACAATTTTGTTGGTGATCTTGATATTTGGATGTGCAGCGCTCGTGTCGACCGAATAATCGGAAATGTAACCTTCGTCCTTGAGGATTCGTGCGATTTCCGCCTTGATCTTTGAGTACGGCACAAGCACTTCCGGCTTTTGCGCGCGCGTTCCGTTGCGGACACGCGCCAGAAAATCGGCAATAGGATCAGTAACAGTACTCATGAGAATCAGGCGGGCTGCGCGGCGGGCTTCTTTAGCCGGTCGCTAAACGGCATCCCCATTTCGCTTAACAGCGATTTGGCTTCCTCGTCGGTCCGTGCCGTGGTGACGATTGTAACATCAAATCCGATGTTGCGCTTGATTTTATCTAGCTCGACCTCTGGAAAAATCGACTGATCCGAAACTCCAAGCGTATAGTTTCCCTGGTTATCGAAACAGCGGGGAGAAACGCCGCGAAAATCGCGGATCCGCGGTAAGGCAGCTTTGATGAAGCGCTCGAGGAATTCGTACATGCGCTCGCCGCGCAGGGTGACCTTGGCGCCAATGGCCTGGCCTTTGCGCAATTTAAAGTTCGAAATACTCTTTTTGGCTAGCGTTTCAACGGGACGCTGCCCCGTAATCAACGCCAGCTCCGCTTTCGCTTCTTCCAGTGCCTGCTTCACATCAGATTGCGAGCCCACGGAAGTGTTAATCACCACTTTTTCCACCTTGGGAACCTGATGAACGTTTCTGTAACCGTGCAGCTTCTGCAGGGCCGGCATAACGCGCTCTTTGTAATCGCGATGAAACTCGTTTTCCATGTTCAGTTTGTTAAGTGGAGTGAAGTGGGCGCACCCGAAATTATCTAGGCTGTCTTTTGCTCTTCTTTTTCTTTCTTTGACTTTTTCGTAGCTTTTTTCTCGGTCTTCTTTTCGCGTTCGATCAATTTCACATTGGAAACATGAATGGGGCCTTCCCGTTCGGCGATTTTCCCATTGGGATTGTCCTGGGATTTTCGAAGATGTTTCTTGATGATGCGCACGCCTTCGACGACAACACGCTGCTTTTCAGGAAATACCGCCAGAACCTTTCCCGAAGAGCCGCGGAAATTGCCGGAGATGACCTCGACCTCGTCTCCTTTTTTAACGTGACACTTGATGCGGTTCA
>QHOR01000251.1:0-5649 GCA_003219395.1 Verrucomicrobiota bacterium
ATGATTTTCCATCGACGGTGAGAACGGATTTCGCGTAATCGATCGTGATCTCCGGTCCGACAGTGGTGGGTGCGCGATTGGTTAGCGTCTCACGAAGGTGGGTTATCAATTCGGGGCATTCGAACACCACAAAGCCGTTGTTAAACGCGTTGCGTTTGTAAGTCTCCGAGAAACTTCCAGCAATCACGCAGGGGATTCCTTTGAACTTGAGAGCTGTGGCGGCTTGTTCGCGACTCGAGCCAGTGCCGAAGTTGAATCCGGCGACGACGACATCACCCTTTTGATAGAGCGCGTTGAAATTCGGATCGTAATTTTCAAACGTGACCGCAGCCATCTGTTCCGCCGTCATGTCGTCGCGATAGGTGTGTTTGCCGGCGTAAATTCCGTCGGTGTTCAAATTGTCTTTGTCGATCAACAGAACGCGACCGTGCACGCTGGACGGGAAACCTTCCATAATCCGCACCGCCGCTGACGACCTCGATTTCCTTTCAGGACGCCGAACAGCCGTGCCTGCGGGGCGCTCGCTGAAATCAATCGGCGCGCAAATGAATCCGGCTAGTGCGCTGGCAGCGACCACAGCAGGCGAGGCGAGATACACAAGCGCGTCACGATCGCCCATGCGTCCTTTGAAATTGCGATTGGTTGCGCTAATCGCGGTTTCCCCTTTTTGCACCAGACCGCGTCCCAATCCAATGCATGCGCCACACCCCGGCGGTAACGGAATCGCACCTGCGCCTATCAGAGTTTCCCAATCACCGTTCGATTCCGATCGGGCCTGCACTTCGGCGCTCGCCGGAGCGAGATAAAACTCCACGCCATCGGCCACGCGTCCGCCCCGAGCGCGCACGACTTCTGCGGCGTCGTGCAAATCTTCGAAACGCGCGTTTACACACGAGAGCAGGTAGGCCTTTTGAATCGGCACGTGCTTCGGTTCCATTTCCGTTAGCGACACCATCGTTTTAACTTCATTAGGTCCGGATACGTGCGGAACGACAGTCGCGAGATCCAGCTCCAGCTCGATTGCGTATTCCGCGTCGGGATCGGCGCTGAGTTCGCTTCGAGTTTTCCACCATTCGTCGATATCGCTATTCGTGTAACCGGAGCGACTCGACGCGCCTCGCGTTCCCGGGCGTTTCGGGTTTGTGAACTCGGGGACGCGGGAGCGCAGATAATTCACCGTCACTTCATCGAATGGGAATACGCCCGCCAGCGCGCCCCATTCAGTGGTCATGTTGGCAATGGTCATGCGCGCTGACATTGCAAGATTCGTCACGCCGTCGCCTGTGAATTCGACAGCATGATTAAGCACTTCGTCTTTGTTAAAGAGTCCACACAACGCGATGATCACATCCTTGCCCACCACACCCGGCGGGAGGGAGCCGTTGAGGATCACCTTCGCCACACGTGGAACCTGCCACCAGGTGACGCCTGTTGCCCAAATACTCGCGGCATCGGTCCGCACCACCGGCGTGCCGAGCGCGGCCGCGGCGCCGTACAAATTCGAGTGCGAATCACTCGCTACCACCAGGGAACCCGGAACAACATAGCCTTGTTCGACCATCACCTGATGTGAGATGCCGGTGCCTGGCGGATAGAAATCGACGCCATGTTCGCGAGCGAACGCTTCAATCTTCGCGTATTTGGCCAGATTTTCTGGCGAAGTATTTTGAATGTCGTGATCGATGGCAAATACTGGCTGCGCCGGATCTGCGATGGACGTCGCACCGATCTGCTTGAACTTCGGGATGACCGCGCCCGTGTTGTCGTGCGTCATCACATGACGCGGACGGATCGAAATAAAATCGCCACTGCGAACGATTGTGCCGGACGCGAGTCCATCAGCGTGACGCGCTGCAATCTTTTCAACCAATGTCAGGTTCATACCGACGCAAATAACTTATCCAGCTCTAGCTGACGCGTCCAGCGTTGCTGTAGCCGGCATCACCGATCCCGGCCACACATGTCCGAATCCCTGGCGGATCACTTCTTTGCGGGGCGTTTGCCCAGATTTTTCGCGATATCGAAGTCCACGAAATCGGCGTGATGAAAAATGATCGACTCGATCGAGCGCTCGACCTTGTCACCTTCATGACTGTGTGTGGCGATGATGTGAAGGACAGCGCCGGGAATGCCGTGTTTGTAAGCGAGCGCGACGCCGCTGAACGGATGCCGCACTTGCTGCCCAAATTTGCCCTGGATCACATTGCCTGAAGCGTCCTTGTCGTACTCAAGCGGTTTGCCCACGTCCGCCAGCAGCGCGCCAGCAATGAGGTAGTCGCGCTGAATAGGTATGCTACAGCGAAAAGACTTCTTAAGGACGTCGGCGATGGCGATGCATTGTTGCGCACAGGAATTCAGGTGCTCGATGAAAGTCATCTTGATGTCGCCAGCCAGGAGGGTGAATTTCACGGCACGCAGCTCGTCGAAGGTCCAACCTTTCCCTCCGCAGCCAGTGGTGATGGCCTCGCTCCAGACCGACGCGACTTTTTCCCGCAGAGCCTTGTTCTTAATTCGCCTGATGCTGGGAAAAAGTTGCGCGATTTTACTGACGCCGTAGACGGTCGGTTCGCTTGCTTTCATGAAGGTTAATTCCGTTCAATTGATATTTTTGTGGTTTTGAAGACGTTCTTTCTATCATTTTTCTGGCTTCCAGATCCAGCTTAATCGTTTCTCCATACCAGCTTATACTTCCTGAAAATCTGCCGCTGAAACTCTTGTTGAGCTCGCTGAATAACTCGCGGTAAGTGAGCTGCCTTTTTTCAAAGCCGATAGAATGGCTTTCTTAAGTGTGTCGTATTTTTGCTTGCTAGTATTTTCCTGTTTTACCCAACGGATGTTTAGAAAAAGTTCTCTCTTCTGCCATTTCTCCTCTTCCTTTTAACGCGTCTCAACCAGTCATACTAAGGTATCACTGTTAATGTCATGTTATTGCCATCGCCACCTTGGTAATTCACTTGGTAAGTGTTAGCATTGGCCGTAAATGTAGAGCCGTCTGGAAGATTGCTGAACGTGCCTGCGATTGGTGTCGCCGCAGTGTTATCAATCACAGTAAAAACTGTTCCCGCCGGAAGTGTACCGGTGCCTAGATCAGTAAAGGCAAACTGTGAGCCGCTGTTATTGATCACACCATTAGCGACGACTTGGTCGACAATCGCTGTGTTACTGTTCAACTCCACTGCATAAGTCGAGTCGGAGTTGAATGTCAGCGAACTTTCGATGGTAAGAGTCAGGTGTTAGAACCGCCCCAGGTCCAGCTCCTGTCCCGACAGTCACTGCGCCGGCGATAATGCCCTTGCCGCTCAGTGTGCCCCCGTTGACCTGGACGCGGCCACTTCCAGTGCCTGAACCGGTCTGGTTGTTGATCGTGAGTAAGCCGTGTTCGATGGTGGTACCTCCCGTGTACGTGCTCGCGTGGCGAAGATTCAGTTTACCGGTGCCGACTTTCGTCAAGGAACCGCCGACACCCCCAGCGATTCCACCGTCTTGGATGACGCCGGAAAAAACAGTGCTCAGATTATTACGGCCCACTCCCAGAGGCTTAGCGCCCAGAAAAACGTCTCCATCACCTTCGAGCGAACCGATCGTTACGCCTGCGAAAAAGTGATCGCTGATGTCCAGACTGCCGTTGCCGAAAACTTTCACACGCGCGGTGTTACCACGAGTCCTGGCGTTAAACTGGATCGAACCACCCTCACCTCCTCCCGAGCCGCCATTGGCGATCAATGTGGCATTGTCCGCATGGGCTAAAACGCCGATCAGTGTCACACCGCCTCCGGCGCCCGTGACCATACCTCCATTATTAATGAAAGTGCCGTGACCGGCATGGGCACGGTCGACTAGCTCGACCCTGCCGCCGTTTGCACCACTTACGGCGCCGCCATTGTTGGTGAAATTGCCATTGGCCGCCGTCGAGAAGATGCTGTTTACCCCGCCGAACCGGATAAGGCCGCCATCCGCTCCACTGACTTGTCCGCCATCGTTAGTGAATATGCCGTTACTCGCGGATGCGGTATCCTCGAACCCAACTAAACCGCCGCCAGCTGCGCTGACAGCCCCGCCTTCGTTGATGAAAATTGCATCTCCTGCGCTCGAGGCATTAAGGAAAACTATCTCCCCTCCGCCGTAAATTGACTGGCCTCCGCGGTTTGTATAAACAATCAGACTGCCTGCTGTCGCATTGTTGGAGAATTGTATGTCGCCGATGTCGCTCGCGTGTACAGGAGTCACAAAATTCTGGGTGAGCCCGGAATTGTTCGTCATTCCACCGCCGATAATGCGCAGAGGAGTCGTGAACGAGAGCGGCGCAGTGATCGTAAACGCGCTTGCGTCCGGCCTAAACACGATGGCATTGACTTGCGTCTCGGCCGAGAGGAAAACGTCAGTCTTGTTGGAGGTCGCGAAAGTTGCCGTATCGGACGGCCCGTTCGGGATGGTTGCAAGTGTCCAATTGGCAGCGTGATTCCAATTGCGCGTGGGAGGACTCGTCAACCACGTGGCACTGCCGGCGTCGCTTGATTGAATATTGAGCAATAAGAGAAACGTCGGCAGAAGCCCGGCGATAAATGTGGTCTCGAGAAAATGCGCCAGCGCGCTCGGATTAAATATAATCGGTTCTTCGTTCATGGGAGTCGTTTTTTTGTTAGATTGCCAAAGTTGGTTTCGCTTTCGTATAGCGTAGTTTGAGATCTCGAGATTAGGGCACAATCGTCAGAGTCAGATCATTGCCGTCGCCACCGGAGTAATTCACCTGGTAAGTATTGCCGTTGCTGGTGAACGTCGAGCCATCGGGAAGGTTGCTGAATGTTCCTGCGATTGGTGTCGCTGAGGTATTGTCGATCACCGTGAAAACATTACCCACGGTGAATGTGCCGCTGCCAAGATCAGCAAAGGAAGTCTGCGCGCTGCTGTTAATGGTCACGCCGAGGGCAACGATTTTATCCACAGTTTCGCTACTGCTGTTTACTTCGATCTCGTAGGTCGCATCGGAGTTAAAGGTAAGGGGGCTCTGGATGGTGAGGGTGCCGGGGTTACTTCCATGGTGGTATCCGGGCGAGAGAGTTGCTTCGAGGCCACTTCCTGTGCCGAGAGTCACCGCTCCGGCAATGGTGCCCATGCCACCGAGCCTGCCGCGGTTCACCTGCACAGGACCGCTGCCCGTACCGGAGCGCCCCCTGGTGTTGACTATCAGTCTGCCACGGTTAACGGTCGTTCCGCCGGTGTAGGTGTTCCTATGGCTGAGAACCAGCTTGCCTGTGCCGATTTTGGTCAGTGATCCACCCGTGCCGCCAAGGTTTCCTCCGTCTTGGATCACGCCGGAAAAGTTCGTGCTTAGATTATTGCTGCCTACCGTTAGATTGTTGGCTCCCAGGAAAACATCCCCGTCACCTTCAATCGAGCCGACTGTTAGGCCCGGGTGACCGCTGATATCCAGTTTGCCGTTGCCGAAAACCTCTACGCGCGCCGTGCCACCACGGGACTGGTCACAAAACCGAATAGAACCGCCCGTGCCTCCGCCTGAGCCACCATTGGCGATCAGCGTGGCATTGCCCGCGGAAGAGGAATTGAAGAATGTCGTCCCAGCTGCTTCTGCGCCGCTAGCGGTGGCGCCATTGGCGGTCACCGTAGCGTTGCCCGCGGTCGAGCGGGTAA
>QHOR01000251.1:5709-9380 GCA_003219395.1 Verrucomicrobiota bacterium
GTAATGGCTGTCGGCTGTGCCGCCTTCGTTGGTAAAAACAGTCAGGGTTCCCGCCGTCGCGCTGTTATCGAATACGATACGTCCATGTGATCCGGAATCTCCAGAATTAGCAGCCACAAAGTTCTGTGTGATCCCTGAATTGTTCGTGATACCGGCGCCGCCGATAAGCAAATTAAATACTGCAGTCGTGGGAGTGGCGGTGATCGTGAACGCGCTCGCGCCCGCGCCGAACACGATCCCATCAACCTCGGTATCCGTCGAGAGCAAGACGTCGGTTACATTTGACGACTGAAATGTCGCCGTGTCCGTCGCGCCATTGGGCGGACCACCTGCCGTCCAGTTGGCGGCGGTATTCCAGTCGCCACTGACCGGATTGAGTCTCCAGGTGGCGCTGCCGGCCTGGCTGCTGTGCCCGTTTAATAACAAGATAAACGCCGCCAGGAGCCCGGCAGAGATTGTGGCTTTAAAGAAGCGCGCTAGCGCGCCCGATTGGGAGGTAGTGGGTTGTTTTTTCATGGTTCGTTTCTGGTCGTTAGGCCCAATGCGCGATTCGGTTTCGTTTTTAGGAGTTGTGATTGAAGGTGAGAGCTATGGCACGACCGTCATTGTAAGGTCATTTCCGTCGCCGCCTTCGTAATTTACTTGGTAAGTGTTGCCGTTGCTGCTGAAGGTCGCACCATCAGGGAGATTACTGAAGGTTCCCGCGATTGGTGTCGCTGCAGTGTCGCTTATAACAGTGAAAACTGTTCCCGGCGTGAGCGCGCTACCGCCGAAATCAGAAAAGGAAAATTGCGCATCGCTGTTAATGGTTATGCCCAGAGCGATAACTTCATCCGCAGTGACATCACTAGTGTTCAACCAGAAGTTGTAGGCCGCGTCGGGGTTGAAGGTCAGTGTGCCCTGGATGGTAAGAGTGCCGCGGGTAACCGCATTATTGCCGGGTGAGAGAGCGGCTCCGCGACCACTCCCGTCTCCAACGGTTACATCGCCGGCGATTGTGCCCCTACCGCCGAGCCGACCTCGCTTTACCTGCACAGGGCCGCTGCCCGTGCCGGAGCCATTCTTGTTATTGACCACAAGTTTGCCGCCGTTAATTGTGGTACCTCCGGTATAGGTGTTTCTGTGATCGAGAATAAGGACACCCGTGCCGGTTTTGCTGAGGGAGCCACCGGTGCCGTGGTTGGTTCCGCCGTCTCGGATCACCCCGGAAAAGAGAGTGCTCAAGTCATTGCTGCCCACGGTCAGATTTATACCACCCAGGAACACATTCCCGTCACCTTCGACGGAGCCCACGATAACACGCTCTCCAGCAGCGAAATGCTCGCTGATGTCGTTGTTGCGAACGTCCACGCTCGCTGTGCCGCCAGTGGAATCACTGAAAAATTGAATCGAACCACCCGCGCCTGCGCCGCCGTTGGCGATGAGCGTGGCGCTGTCTGCGGTCGAGTGGTCGTTGAAGATTGTTTCGCCGCCGTCTGCGCCGCTGACCGTGCCGCCGTTGTTGATGAACGTGCCACTACCTGCACTCGACGTGTTCCCGAAACTCGTCCTGCCGCCGCCTGCGCCGCTAACTGTGCCGCCGTTGTTGATGAACGTGCCACTTTCTGCGGTCGACCCGCGGAAGAATGCGGTTAAGCCGCCGAATACGCCGCTGATCGCGCCGCCGCGGTTGGTAAAAGTGCCATTGCCCGCAGTCGAATTGCTGCCGAAGATTGTATTGCCGCCGCCAAAAAAGCGCCTCCGATCGCCGCCTGCGTGGTTGGTGAAGCTGCCATTGCCCGCAGTCGAGCTGTCAAAGAATCTCGTGGACCCGGGATTTCTTATGACCGCGGTGCCATTGTTGATAAAGGTGCCATTGCCCGCGGTCGAGCTGTCAAAGAACTCCGTGAAGCCGGCTGCACGTCTGACCGTGGGGCTGCCGTTGCTGGTGAACATCGTCAAATTGCCCGCGGTCGCGCTGTTAGTGAATGCTATCGTTCCAAAGTCGCCAGTCACAAAGTTCTGTGGGATTCCTGAATTGTTCGTGATGCCGACACCGCTGATGGTCAACGCAAACCTAGGGCTGGCGGTGATCGTGAACGCGCTCGCGCCCGCGCCGAACACGATCCCATCGACCTCGGTATCCGCCGAGAGCAAGACGTCGGTTACATTTGACGACTGAAATGTCGCCGTTTCGGCCGGCCCGTTAGGGATAGTTGGGGGAGTCCAGTTAGCGGCGTGGTTCCAATCGCCAGTAGCGGGACGCATCTTCCAATTGGCGCTGTCGGCAAACGTGCTGCTCACGGTTGAAAGCAGAAGCAGCAACATCGCGAGCGTTGCAGATAAGAATGGCGCTGTAAGGCGCGAAGGTAGAAAAGGCGCTGCGAGCGATATTGATAGAAGAGGCGCATGATGTTTTTTCATAATATTGTGCTGTCAGGAAACCGGAGCCTCTCCTGGAAAGATGTCAGCGCGCGCGCGGCAGGATCTCGGCGTGGGGTCCTAGCTAGGAAGATTTTGCTCCCACGCGGCTTCGCCAGTCAAGATAAAAAACGCGAGCTGCGGAAAAAGATTGCGACCCACAACATGGATTTGAACCTTTACCAACGGGTTGTCGGAACAATTGCATGATGTTGATCTGCAAAACACTTAAGCCAAGAGACTGCCATCTTTTTGAAGCTCGAACTCACAACGCCACCAGCTTGGAGTTGAATTCCAGACTGTTTAAGGCAGACTGCCAGCGATTTCCGATGCCAACCTACGAGTATTCTTGCCAAAAGTGCGGCCAGAACTTCGACGCATTCCAATCGATGCGTGACGAACCGTATCGAGAATGCCCAAAAACCCTTTGCCGTTTGCCGACGTGGGGACACGGAAAAGTGAAGCGCCTTCTCGGTACCGGCGCAGGTCTAATCTTCAAGGGATCGGGATTTTACAGCACCGACTACCGAAGCGATTCCTACAAGGAAGCGGCCAAAAAGGAATCTCCTGCCACGTCTTCGGGCGGAGAAAAATCCGGCACGCCAAAGGATCCGGCAAAAAGTTCATCGCCCGCTCCGGCTAAGGCACCCGAGAAGAAGCCGGCGAAAGAATCGGGCTCATGATGTTGTAGCTGGCATGCTTTTCCCTGAAGGTGCGCCCTTCTGCGCGCCGCGATCGCCGATCCCGCTGTACATCAGCAAATGCGACGATCAGCAAAATCTTGTCTTTGTAATGTTTAAAGCCGCCACAAAACTAACAACAGCATTGCTCTTTGCTCGTACAAAATTGTCTCGCCCAACTCTTGACAAACTGTCGCCGCACTGCTGTAGAAGACAACTCCGTATGTTCACTACCGACCAATGAAACCTCGAATTCTCTTTGCATCAGTCATCACTATTCTTTTGTGGTCTGCGATTCTTCCTGTAAACGCGCAGGTCAACGTTACCCAGCAACACAACCATCTATCTCGCGACGGTCTTTATATTGATTCGACACTTACGCCGGCCAACGCAGCCAATCTAAGTCGTGACCTGAACTTCAACGGAACAATTACAGGCAACGTTTACGCGCAGCCGCTTTACGTAGAAGGTGGTCCAAACGGCGCCATCGTCATCGCAGTGACCGAATCGAACAATGTGTACGCGCTTAACGCCAACGACGGCTCAATTATCTGGCAGCGAAACCTTGGCCCTGCTGTGACGTCAGGGCTT
>QHOR01000270.1 GCA_003219395.1 Verrucomicrobiota bacterium
CAACATCTACGTCGCGGATGCTTCCAATCACCGCGTGCAGAAGATGGCGCCGGATGGAACTCTCATTGACGAGTGGAAAGGGCCAGATCCTGGGTTCTACGGTCCACGTCGAGTAGCTATTGGCCCTGATGACTCGGTTTATGTTGTCGACCAGTGACGCACCCGGATCGTCAAGTTCAGTCCGGATGGAGCAGTTCTCGCGACTTGGGGCACCAAGGGGAACGGCGACGGTCAGTTTGATGACCATACTTCCGTGGCGGTCGATCCCAGGACCAATAAAGTTTATGTCGCCGATCCCCGTAACAAACGAATCCAGGTGTTCGACTCAAACGGTAACTTTTTAACCAAATGGTCTATCCCTGAATGGGGACGATCATATGGCTTCGAGGATTTGGCCATAGATTCGAGAGCAGTCCGGCTTTACGCCTCAAGTGCCAATATGGACGCCGTGCTCGTTTTCGATTTAAATGGAAAAAGAATCGGAAGTGTGCGGCCAAATCCGCCAACCAAACTCGACGGGCCGTCGGCGTTGGCTGTGGTGAACGGGAAACTCTACGTGCTAAACATGGCCGGAAATCGCGTTAGCGAAATCGACCTATAATCCAATACCAAGTCACTCCACCGGATGACAGCTGTTATTCACTCTCGCTCAAATTCTGCGGACAGCCACCGGCTTGCGGGCTCCTAACAGACTGTCCAAAAACAACGAGGATTTGATTTGCCGCGGCCTTGATTTCAGGCATCCGCCAGCGGAGTTGCACTTCGCTGTAACAAGGAAGCAACGGGATTTGAAACTCGCTGGGCGCACAGGTTACAAACCAACGCTTCGCAAGCCTGCCTTGGTCAGAACCTGAGCTCACGCGGCTTTCGACAGTTACCCCAGAGATAATCCAGACTTCCTGAAACCAGGGTCAGCCTTCTTTTGTGCACACACAAAACAAGAGGTTTTGCAGACATGCACGATTGAGCAGAAACTCGGTTTTTTCGAAACTGAGGGCGAGCCGGCGGGAAATCGGAGCGAGGAATGGCGCAAGTCCATTGAAAGTTCCGATATGACGCACCCTCCAACCGGCGCGTTGGCAGATCGCACAGAGCGTTCGTCTTGTAAAATGGGTTACATGCTGTGCCTCATCCAGCTTCGCCACTAACGCGAATCTGTCCAACAGCCACTCGATAACCGGCCAGGCACTTCGGTAGTTTGGCGTCGTAACCAAAAGCTGCCCGCCCGGATTTGTAAGTTTGTAAAACAGCGAAAGAACCTCTGCCACCTGGCGCTCGTAAAGATGTTCAATGACTTCGATGCAATAAATCCTGTCAAATGGCTTATCGCCTTTTAGGTCATCAAACTGACCTAGATGAAACTCGAGATTTGGTGCTCTAAACGCATCTCTTGCGTAGTCTATCGCCGATGCATTGCTATCGATACCCGTAACGTTGCCGGCATAGCTGGACAAAAAATGGCTAATCGTTCCGGATCCGCATCCTGCATCAAGTACGCGATCAGCCTTGCCGGGCATTGCCACTCGTTCTATCAACCTGAACTTTGCTTCGTGCCAGAAACGTTGAGCGGCCCGATCGGATTCCAAAGCCCGGGCCTGATAATCTCCGCTTATAAAAATCGCATCCCCTTTCCGTATTTCCACCTGACGTGAGTTCGGTTGCTCCATACCAGATCAAGGAGATGTTACGACTAGGGCGAGACCAATTCTCAAGCGGATGACTGATTTGCCAAGGTTGTCGCCGTCTCTGTCTGGTTATCTACCGAACCACGTAGCGGTTTTTCGTCCTCCGGACCTGCAAGAGCCCGTGCGACAACGTAACGTGGGCGATATTTAACTTCCTGGTAGATCTGGGCGATGTACGTTCCGATTATGCCGAGACTAAGCATTAAAACACCGCCAATCAGCATCTCAAGTATGATCACCGTGGTAAAACCAGGGAGGGCCAGACCAGTGAAGTACAAAAGAAGGGCATAGCCTGAGAATACAATCGCACAAAGAAGGAAGATCCCTCCCAGAAGAGTTACTGCTTGCAGAGGCAGGGACGAGAAAGCTGTGATGGCAACTACAGCTAACTTAAAGAGGCCGAAAAAAGACCATCGCGATTGCGTCAGCCGCCGCCTAGGCACAGAAAAGCTTATTTGCTTTCGACGGTAACCCAACCAGGAGATCATGCCACGGAAGAAGGTGTTCCGCTCCCGCATGTCCAGCCATGCGTCAATGACTTTGCGATCTAGAAGCTTGAAATCGGAAGAGCCATATAAATCGTAACCTGAAAGACGACTCAGAGTGCGATAAAAAAAACGCGCACCGATTTTGTTGATCAGCGGCTCTGTCCCGCGTGTTCGTTTTATCCCTTCAACAATGTCCCAATGCTCCTCTCTCCACAACTGAACCATTTCTGAAATTAGCTCCGGAGGATGTTGCAGATCGGAGTCCATTACGATGCATGCTTTTCCGCTCGAATACGCCATCCCTGCGCAAATGGCTGCCTCCTTGCCGAAATTGCGGCTAAACTGAAGAGCTTTGAGTCCTGGCAGTTGCTCAGCTAACTTTTCTAAGGCTTGCCATGTGCCATCTGTGGACCCGTCATCGACAACTATGATTTCCATCGGCAGACCTGTTTTCGACGCTTCTGAATGTATTAACACTAGATTCTGGGCGATCTGCTCGCTTTCATCGTGTACGGGGATGAGGACGGAAAGCATCACACGGCTGTCACCGGTCGACTGCGATTGTGCCGTTAGATCGTGCCCGCAGAGCCTGCAACGGTAACCGGTTTGCTCCAATACACGCATAACACTGCTAATTAAGCATATCGCGGGACAATTCGATACGAAGCCATGCGCCCTGTCAACTTCAGTGCGTTGGGCGCGAAATCGAAATGGAAGCCGACGCTGGTCCTAGGGTACCACAACGAATCCGTCTTCGGATCCAGCGACCGATTGGCTTTGTAAGGCGCCGCGGAGGGTAGACGTATCCTATACCGCTTGTCGCGAATCAGCGATGACCCAGATCAAACAAAGTCTCGATTCCGACAACTCTTCCATAAGACGGAGTAGGTTTCAGCGCAACGACATCGCATCCAGGATCGAGAACTGCTGTCGATCGCTGAAGAGCCATTCGTACCTCGCTCGGTTTAACCGATTCGGACTTGCGCGGTTCATCGGAAACGCCGAGGTCACCCCCGCTCGCGTGGAGGCGATGATGATGAATACGCGGATGCAGCTTCTGAAAATTCCCGAGGTCATGAATATTAAATGCGGGAAACGGATCGACCCCGAATTGCCGTGGCCGTTCTTCATTGCCATCGATTTTGAGTCGATGGACAAGTACGCAATTTTCCGGGAAGATCCCGTTTTCGTGAAATTCATGGAGGAAGTGATCAAACCGAACATAGAAGATTCACTGGACCTGGACTTCGAGATGGATCCAGGCAAGGACGTTCGCTTTTCGTAGGAAACAAACCATCGCAAACGGCGCGCCCGGCGGTCGTGCCCTACCGATCGTTGCTATTTTCGCACGGAGCGCGTAATCATCCGGCTCGATGCGTCTCGGCTATCTTTACTCCCGGTATCCAGTCCTTTCGCAGACTTTTTGCGACGCGGAGATGCTGGCCCTGGAACGGCTCGGTTTCGAGCTTGAGATCGGTTCAGTGTATCCCCCGCTCACGAGCTTGCGGCACGAGCATATTGCCGATTTACACGCTCGCATTCATTACGCGCCGCCGCAGGAGATTTTAAAAATTTCAGAAAACAACGCGAAAGCCGGTGGCAAATGGCCACGCGATTTAGTGGACCGGCACCAGCGAAAATATGGTCCCGGCGTCAAGGCAGCGCAGCGCGCACGCAATGCTCTTTATTTTGCCGACCATTTCAAGCGCCAGGGCGTGAATCATGTTCATGTTCACTTCGCCAATCGCGCGGCGCACACAGCGATTTTCTTGAAAGAGATTTCAGGGATTCCTTTCAGTGTGACGGCGCATGGACAGGATTTCATGAAAGATCTCGGTAATGACGATCTGTTACGGGAAATCTGCACTGCCGCGGAGTTTGTGGCCGCCGAAACAGATTATAGCCGCGACTTGCTCCGCCAACGCTGTTCGGATTCCGCGGCCAAAATTCATCGTGTTTATAACGGAATGGACCTGACACGTTTTCCAACACCACACCAAGAGGTATCAATCAACCAATCACCGCGCATCCTCAGTATTGGCCGGCTGGTTGCGTTCAAGGGGTTCGAATACCTGATCGACGCTTGCGCCGAGCTGGCGCGCCGGGGCCTTGAGTTCGCCTGCGAAATCATTGGTGACGGCCCGCTCCGCGGTGATCTCGAAGTAAGGATTAGAAAACTGAACCTGTCGGACCGGGTTCGTCTGCTCGGTTCGCTCTCACAGGGAGCGGTTTTGGAAAAACTCAGGTCCGCTGATATTTTCGCCCTCGCCTCGGTGACAGACAAACAAGGAGCCAGCGACGTTTTTCCGACTGTGATTATCGAGGCGATGGCCGCTGCGCGTCCCGTTGTGTCCACACGCTTGGCTGGAGTTCCTGAATCAGTCGTGGACGGAGAAACGGGGTTTTTGGTTTCGCCTGGAAATACGGCGGCGCTGGCGCAAGCCTTGGGACGATTACTAGAAGACGCCAAGTTGAGATTGAATTATGGTCGCGCCGGACGCGCACGGATCGAACAACATTTCCGAATCGAGCGCACGGTGGCGCCGCTCATCGAGCTTCTTCAGAGGACACCCGGTGCATGCCAGGAAAACGCGGCGCATAGTGCCGCGGCTGTAGCAGAAACTGCTGCGGCAAACAAAGTAATTGCATATCTAATAGATCGATGGCCGGAGGAAGCTTTGCCGCTCCTGGAACGCGAGCTTGAAGAGATGAAGCGACGTCACGTGTCGATTGTCCCAATCGTCTGCGAATTGGATTCTCGTCGCTGGAATTTCTGCCGGACCCGATGGTCATCGAAGCCGAATGGCGGGCAAACCCGGCACTCGCACAAGAACTGGAAGAAGATCGCGCGCAACAGGGAGTCAGAGCTCCAAGCGGCATTTTTTTGCGCCAGGCACGTTTTGCTCTTGTGTTGATCAAACTGCTTCGAGAGAAAAACATCGCGCATATCCACGCGACGAGTTCTCCTGCCCTCGTCGGCGCGCTCATGCTAAAGAAACTTCTGAACGTTACCGTGAGCGCCACGATCGAAGCGCGACCGGCGTTACCGCGAGAGTGGATCCAGAATGCGTTACCACAGTGTGCTGGCGGTCGTGTAAGAGATCGAAAACTAGTCCGCGGAGGTTCCTTTCTTGTTGATAAGACAACATTCCGTTCGGCTTCACAGCAGGCGCTTGGA
>QHOR01000198.1 GCA_003219395.1 Verrucomicrobiota bacterium
CTGCCTCCGTGGCTGGACGGCCCAACATTGAGCAATTCCCGCCCCGCCAAGGCGAGCAGAATAAGACCGCCGGCGACTTGAAAGTCTGCATCGGTAATTCCAAGCGCATCGAAAATAATTTGGCCAAGAAAAACAAACCCGATCGCCACGCAAAACGCTGTGAAAAGTCCGAGAGCCGCCTGGTGTTTGCGCTGTTCTGACGAAGCACTAGACGCGAGCCCCATGAATATCGCTACAAGTCCGATTGGATCGATAGCGACAAAAACCGGAATGAAAGCGAGGAAAAATTTCTGGATCATCGTTGCGCACGTTCCCTAGCGTGTCAGTGCTCAAAACGCAATACAGGGCGGTTAATCAAGCTTGCCTTTTACGCACGCCCACGGATGTTCGCCGACACTCAATGTTCATGAAATGCTTGCTTCTTTTCCTCTCACTCGCTTCCCTCGCTTCAAGTCATAGTCTTCCGGCTGCTGAAGCAAAAACTGTCGACGATTTTCGAGAAGCAGCCGCGAAGGCCAATGCGGTTTTGACGGTTCCCGATTGGGAGCAAACGGCCAAAGCGGTGGATGCGATGATGAACAACGCCATCGCAAAAGCGAACAAGGCTCTGGATCAAATCGCTTCGCAAGATCAGAAGAAGACCAATTTTAAAAGCACAGTGGTAGCTCTCGATGATCTGACTTATGAGGCAGGACTCGCGGCGAACAGAGCCACAATCATTAAAGAGACAAACACGAATCCGGAGTTGCGTGCTGCCGCCGAGAACGCAGTAAAGGCCTTTCAGGGCTGGGCTGTTGGAATCGATTACCGTGAGGACGTTTACAAGACTATCAAGGCGTTCGCCGAGACACACCCAAAGCTTTCGGGCGAGGACGAGAAACTGCTGAACGAAACGCTGCGCGATTATCGTCGCGCTGGATTAGACCTTCCGACCGATCAACGGAACGAGGTTGAGCAACTGCGGAAAGAATTGTCCAAACTCGGGACTGATTTCGATACAAACATCGTGAAGGCCAACGCGCCCGTGATTTTCACGAAGGCCGATTTGGACGGACTGCCGGAAAGCTTCTTCGCTTCACCTGGCATCCGAACGGGAGACGATGCCTATACCATGATGGCAAATGTCACCTGGCAATTCAACACAGTCCAGGAAAACGCAAAGAGCGAAGCGACGCGCAAACAGCTTTATGTTATTCGCGAGACACTCGCAAAAGAGGCAAACGTTCCTGTTCTCAACCAGATGCTTGCGCTTCGAAATAAGATCGCGCTAAGGCTCGGATATAAATCGTGGGACGATTATCAGACTGAAGTCAAGATGGCGAAGAATGGGGCGAAGGCGGAGAAGTACATTGGCGATCTGGTCGCTGGAATTCAGCCCAAGTTCAAAAGTGAAGTGGAGGAGTTACAAAAACTGAAAGCCGCCGAAACGAACGATCCTAACGCCAAGATCGAGGTGTGGGACTGGCGGTATTATGCCAACCAGCGGGATAAACAAAAATACGCCGTCGATAAGGAAGCGTTGCGCGCATATTTCCCCTTCCAAAAAGTGCTCGACGGTATGTTCAACATTTATCAGAGCATCTTCGGTCTGAAGTTTGAAAAGATCACTGCGCCTTATAAATGGATCGACGATCTCCAGCTCTACATGGTGACCGATGCTTCTACCGGCGAGCCGCTCGGGATGTTTTATCTCGATATGTTTCCGCGCGAAGGAAAATTCAATCACTTCGCCCAATTCGACATCATCAGTGGCAAACTGTTGCCGGATGGAAAATACCAGCGGCCCACAGTCGCTTTGCTTTGCAACTTCTCGCCTCCAACAGCCGACAAGCCCTCTTTGATGACACACCAGGAGGTCGAGACTTTGTTTCATGAATTCGGTCACGCACTGCATTCGATTGTGACTCGCGCTAAGTACGGCCGTTTCGCCGGAACGCATGTGCCCGGGGATTTCGTAGAAGCGCCGTCCCAGATGCTGCAGAATTGGGTATGGGACAAGAAAGTGCTCGACACGTTTGCGGCCGATTACCGCAATCCATCGAGGAAAATCCCGGCCGAAATCATCAAAAAAATGAATGATGCGAAGCTGGCCAATGCCGGCATTCTTTACAGACGTCAGTTCGCTTTCGCCTCGCTCGATCTTGCGCTGCACAACCAGCACGCCGAAGATACACCCTATGACTCTGTGGCGATTTCGAATCGCGTTTTGGAAAACGTGTTTCTACCGATCGATCCGAGCACTACATTCGTTTCCTACTTCGGTCACCTGAATGGCTACGATGCCGGGTACTACGGCTATGCATGGGCCGACGCCATCGCCGCAGATATGGCAACCGTTTTCGAAAAAGCCAAGGATGGCTATCTCGACAAGGAAGCCGGAATGAAATTACGTCGCGAAATCTACGAGCCAGGCGACTCGCGGGACGTCACCGTTTCAATCGAGAAGTTTCTCGGGCGCAAACAATCGATTCAACCGTTCCTGAAAAAACTCGGCATCAGCGCGCACGACACCAAGAAAGCGGCCACCGGACCGGCCGAGGAAACGCGTTAACGTCGTTTCGTTATCGGGAAAAGTGAGCGAGATCCGCGGAGCCGCTTCTTCATTATTTGTTCGTTATTCTTTTGCCGTGCACCATTCGGATTCATCATGCCTTGCGGCGCTGGGATGGCGCCGTTACAGAAAAGGCATGAAACTCTCGCGTTATTTAGTCGCGATCTTTTTCACCGGTGCGACTTCGCTTTGCGCTGGGGATGAATTGGCGTTGCGCTTGGAACCGGCCTTGGAGGCGATTACACCGGACAGTTTGCTGGCGCATATCAAGGTTCTTGCGTCGGACGAATTCGAAGGGCGCGCACCGGGCAACAAAGGCGAAGAACTCTCCGTCAAATATATCACCGACCAGTTCAAGAAAATCGGCCTGAAGCCCGGAAATCCGGACGGGACTTACACACAAGAAGTTCCGTTGGCTGGAATCAAAAGCGAAGCACGAATGTCGTTCACGGTTCGCGACGGAACGATCGACCTGAATTATCCCAATGACTTCATTGCGTCGTCCGCACGTCTTCAATCGGAAATCAAAATCCACGATTCGAAAGTTGTCTTTGTTGGATATGGCGTGGTAGCACCCGAATACGGATGGGACGACTACAAGGACGTCGATGTTCGCGGAAAAACACTGCTGATTCTAATTGGCGATCCACCTGTTCCTGATCCGAAAAGTCCGTCCAAGCTTGATGAAAAAATGTTCAAAGGAAAGGCGATGACCTATTACGGCCGCTGGACGTACAAATACGAGATTGCTGCACAAAAAGGCGCTGCAGCCGCTGTGATTGTTCACCAGGCTGAGTCCGCCGGATACCCATACTCCGTGGTGAAAACGAGTTGGGGCAAAGAAAACTACGAAATCGATTCACCAGACAGGAACGCAGAAGCCGTGCAAGCGCGCTCGTGGATAACGGTCGACAGCGCGAAGAAGTTACTGGCCGCTTGTGGTCAGGATTTCGATGCACTCAAGAAATCGGCAATCACAACGGAGTTCCGGCCAACGATCCTCGATGCGCAGGCGAATATCGACATTAAGCAACAGCTTCGCTCCTTCAAATCGCACAACGTCATCGGCAAACTAGAGGGAAGCGATGGCAAATTACGCGATGAATATCTCACTTACACTGCGCACTGGGATCACCTCGGACGTAATCCCAACCTGCACGGCGACCAGATTTATAACGGCGCAATCGACAATGCCTCCGGCGTTGCTTCGCTCATCCAACTCGCGGCGGGATTCGCAAAACTGAATCCCCCGCCGAAACGCTCGGTCTTGTTCATAGCCACAACTGCCGAAGAAGCAGGTTTGCTCGGCGCGAAGTTTTACTCGCAACATCCGCTTTATCCTCTGGAGAAGACGCTAGCGGACATCAACATCGATACCATCAATCCCTGGGGCAAAACACGCGATATCGAGGACCTGAGCAACAACAACTCAGAACTCGACGACTTGTTAGCCGCAGCGGCTAAGCGCAACGGCCGAGTAATGCAACCGAATAGCCAGCCGGAGAAAGGTAGTTTCTATCGGGCCGATCATTTCGAATTTTCCAAGCGCGGCGTGCCCTCGCTCTACACGGGTGGCGGCAAGGATTTCATCGGGAAACCAGCCGATTTCGGCCGCCAAAAGAAAGATGATTACACCGCGCATCACTACCATCAGGTGTCGGACGAAGTAGATCCAAATTGGGACCTCTCCGGCGCAGTGCAAGATATTCAACTTCTCTTCGAAGTCGGTTACCAGGTCGCCAACGGCGACACATTTCCGGAATGGAAACCCGGCAGTGAATTTAAGGCAAAGCGCGGCGAGATGTTAAAAAGGTGATTGGATTAAATAGAATGTCTCCGCGTAATTCTCGTTAGGCCGAGCCGCTTGCTTTTCTGGATTTTCTAGCACGTTGATTCCCCGTGAAAATCTTGATCATGGGAGGCACTGGCACGCTTGGCAGACGTGTGTCACTCATGTCTCTGCAAAGGATGAGGTTCTGACCGCTGGTGGAAGCAGTGGGGATTTGTGCACGATATACGCTCGAGAGAAGGGATTGAGCGCGTATTTCGAGAAGTGGCAAAGCTATTCCGGAGCAAACACCTCTCATGCCGGCAAAGAACTAAGTTGCAACTCCGCGAAAAGGTGGTTGAATCAGCACTCGCGAATCTGAGGATTTGAATGGGCTCTCTTAAGAAAAGACGCAAAGCGAAAATTGCCAAGCACAAGCGCCGCAAGCGCATGAAAGCGCATCGGCATAAGAAACGGCTTCGGTATAAGGCGTAGCACTGGCTCATGCCCTAAATGGGTCATCCAAACGCAGTGGGGGAGCCCCAGTCACGAAAGTTACCGTGACACCTGGTACGCAACGTGATCAAAGCTGTGGAGATGCCATGCTCCGCTCGGAGTGACTTGCCGGGCTGTTTGCCGAACGCGGCGTGAAAAGATAAGTTTAGGAATGACGGAGCAGAAGGACCAAAGCGTTTCGCTGCGCCTGTGGTTGTTCATCGCGTTCGCGTTTCTCGTTAGTGCGAGCGCAGTAGTCGCGCGAACGCCGAAATCTGCATCCGTGCCACCCAAAAAGTCTAGTCGCCAGGACGATTCGCTATATTTAAAGCCGGCTGCCGATCTCGCATTACGTTCGCAAGGGGCACACAAGGCGGATGCGCTCACCCATTTCGTCGAGGGAATGTCGCTCGAAGAGAATGGCGAGATGGATCGCGCGCTGGAGGCGTATCGCAAAGTGCTAAATGTTGAGCCGGGTCAATCGCAACTCGCTTCCCGCGTAGCCGCGTTACTGATCGAGCAGGATGATTTTCCACAAGCGATTGATGTCTTGAAGGATGCTATCAAGGCAAACCCGAAGGATGCCGATCCATATCAACAACTCGCATTTATTTATGCCAAGTATCTTAAGAAAACCGATCAGGCTATCGATTATGCCAACCGGGCAATCGCCCTGAATCCCGGCGATATTGAAGCATACCAGCGCCTGGTGGAAATTGAAATTGCGGCGGGGCAGGAGAAAAAGGCGCTGGAAGTTTTGGATCGCGCCACAAACGTCCGCAGCGACGACGCCAACTTTTGGATACGGCTGGGAAAACTTTACGTAGCAATTCTTTTCAAGTCGGATTCACAGCCGAAGCCTGACGAACTCAAGAGAACCAATGAAATTTTCAAAAACGCAGCCGAACACGCCGGCGATGATCCTTCGATTCTGAAGGACGTAGCCGATTATTATGCAGCCTCTCAGCAACTGAAAGAGGCAATTCCGCTTTATTTGCGCGTTCTCGAGCTGCAACCAGATGATGCAAACGCGCGAGAGAAACTGGCAACAGGTTTTATCCTAACGAACCAGCGCGGTAAAGCAGTTGAGATGCTCGAGCAGATCATCAAGGAGCATCCTGAAAAGTACCAACCCTACGATTTACTGGCGCAGGTGTTGGATGATGAAGCGCGATCGCTCCAACGCGCAAAGAGAGTTCACGAAGCAAAGGCAACCTTTGCGAAAGTGGCCGCAAATTATGAGCAAAGCCTGTTGATTAATCCCAATCATGTGGGCACATATCTGCGTCTGGCTGAAGTGCTGCTCGGGCCCTTAAAAAATGCCGATCACGCGGTCAGACTGCTGACAGAAGCCCGAGGGCGATTTCTGGGAGCGCCGGAAATCGTTTACTACCTGGCCATTGCCCAAAGCGAGGCAAAGCAGACGCAGCAGGCCGTGGCGACTTTCGAGGAGGCGCTGCACGAAGCGCAACTGGACCAGGGCAATGACATGGTAAATGCCAAGTTCTATTTCAACTATGGCGCCGCAGCAGAGCAGGCAGGCCTCTACCAAAAGGCGGCTGATCTTCTTCGAAAATCAATCGCGCTCGATCCGGCGAACTCTGCGGAAGCCTGTAATTATCTCGGCTACATGTGGGCCGACCACGATATGAATCTGGACGAAGCTGAGATGATGATTAACCGCGCCCTTGAGATGGAACCAAATAACCCGTCCTACCTCGACAGCCTCGGGTGGGTAGAGTTCCGAAAAGGCAAATTTGATCAAGCTTTGGGCAACCTGCTCCGTGCTGCAAAAACTGCCGACCACGATGATCCGGTAATCTTCGAGCACATTGGCGACGCCTATTTCAAACTGAATCGTGTTTCAGAAGCGTTGGAATCCTGGCAAAAAGCGCTGGCGCTCGATCCAAAAAATAAGAACCTGGCGAACAAGATCGAAAGGACAAAGGCGCCAATGGAGAACAGTCCCCCAGCAAAAACGAATCCGACCGAGTGACCCCAGACGTTCTCGCGACGAACATGAGCGATTATCCCACCGCGTGGCAACGCAAAGTAATGTGGGCGGCGCTGACGGCGTTCTGTGTGGTTCTTCTCATCGTGATTATCGGCACCGCGATCTGGGCCGGCGCGAATGTCATTAGTTTCCTCCAACCGATCCTCATCCCGGTAGCTATCGCGGTGATTCTAACTTATCTACTGGATCCGCTGGTGACGAAAATGTCTCGCGGGACGCTCAGTCGCACCAAGGCTGTGGCTCTTCTTTTCGCCATTGCTTTTTTTGCTCTTGGTGGATTGGCCGCGTGGCTGGTCCCTACCATCTCAATACAAAGCGTGAATTTCGCGAAGCAGGTTCCTGCCTACACGGAACGAGCTCGCGACTATATCGTGGACACGATCTATCGATTCGATCAAACGTTTGGGTTTCTCGGCGGCGGACGCGGCAAGTCTGCTTCGACCAGTCTTACAAACTGGCTTATTGGAGCGGCGCCATCTGCCTCTCCTCACGCGCAGCCGACTGCCTCCCCCACTCCAAAGACTTCCGGGACCGCTCCGGAAACAATCGCGCCGATCCCACCGAAGCTAACTACGGCCGAACGCCAGCGCATTCAGGCGTACGTGGAAAAACAAATGCCTAATTTGCAGCAGGCTTTTCCAACGCTGCTGGAAAAATTCTGGGATATCGTCAAGAAAAGCATCGGCGGGTTTCTTGGTGTCACAGGGTTTTTGCTGAGCCTTATCCTTGTGCCGATTTATCTTTTCTTTCTGCTGAATGAAAGACCGCGCATTCAACAGCACTGGAGAGAGTACTTGCCATTGCGCGCATCGCCTCTCAGGGACGAAGTCGCGGAGCTTTTGTCGGAAATCAACAGCTACGTCACTGCTTATTTTCGGGGACAACTGCTGGTATGTCTGGTTGATGGCATACTCATCGGCACTGCGCTGACGCTCCTCGGTCTTAACTTTGCGCCTGTTATTGGTGCGCTTGTCGTTGTGCTGACCATGATCCCTTATATCGGCATCATTATCTGCTGGGTTCCAGCGGTTCTGATTGCAGCTTTCCAATGGGGCGATTGGGCGCACCCGATCTGGGTAACCGTAATTTTCATCGTGATACAAAACTTGGAAGGTATATTTTACGCCCCACGGATTGTTGGCAATTATGTTGGCTTGCATCCGATGACGGTCATCGTATCGATCTTTGCCTGGGGGTTGATCATTGGCGGGATAATCGGTCCTCTTCTGGCCGTACCACTTACGGCCACCGTAAAGGTGTTGTTGGGACGATATGTCTGGAGCAGGCGATTGAGGGAAAAGATCGAGAATTCGGTGAAATCAATTCCTGTCGTTGAAGAAGTAGAGGTAGCCACACATCCTTAGCTCGTTACTGGGCACCGGTGTAAGGGAAAGGAATAGGCTGATCGTCGCGCCCCGACAAGCCGGATGAAAATCGCCGAACGAACTCAGGACACTGGATATGGAAGGATCCGGCAGTTGCTCTTTGGTCTGGAGTCCTTCTTCCAGCGACAGCTTTGGCCAGTTCGCGTCGCTCTGCTCGCTGCTGGATTGTTAATTGCTGTTGGATGTGGGGTGTTTTTTTTCCGGTACGGATTCAGACTATATGAAGAATGGCGCCAAACCCGCCTATTACAGCAAGCTGCTTCGATGTTGCAGCAGGGAAGGTTCAGCGAGGCGGGGCAGACGGCGCGAAAACTCCTGGTCCAAGATCCCGATTCTCTGCCGACCCTCTACATATTAGCCGAAGCAGCGGAGAAACAAAATATTGAAGAGGCGATTTTATGGCGTGAACACATCGCGCGCCTGCGCCCAAGTGATCCCGATAGTCAGCTTAATCTCGTATCCGCGGCACTGCGCTTTGGAAAGCTCGATCTTGCCCGAAAAACACTCGATCAGATTCCCACCGTTGATCGTGACAGAGCTGCCTTTCACGTTGTTGCAGGGTGGCTGGCGTCTGCCGAAGGCAATTTTGCCGAACAAGAAGAACAATTCGCTGCTGCCGCAAAGAAAGAACCTAAGAATGATCTGTACGTGTTCAATCTCGCAGCGCTGCAAATCCATTCCAACGACGCTCAAAAAAAAGGGAACGCCCGCGAAACTCTCGAGCGACTCAGCAAGCTCGCCCCTTACCGGACCGGCGCGCTGCGCGCGTTACTTAACGACGCTGTGGCACGCAATGATCTGTCAGCGGGAGATAGCTTCGCGCAGCAGCTTCAAATGTCGCAGGAGGTCACCTTCAGCGATTATCTCCTCTGTCTGAATTTTTATCGAAAACTCGATGAGAAAAAATTCCATCTGCTGCTGGAACGCGTAAAGCCTTTTGCCGCAAAGAATCCATCCGACCTGGCGGCACTTCTCGAATGGATGAACCGAAACGGTTTCACCGGAGACGTTGTCAAGTGGATCGAAAAGCTTCCGGCAGAGAAAGTGGCTGCCCCGCCCGCAGCAATTGCAGTGGCAGAGGCGTACGCGAATCCGAAGAATTGGACGCGTCTGAAGCGATGGACTCGCAAAGGAGCATGGGGCGACTCCGATTACTTGCGCCTCGCATATCAGGCAATTGCCACGCGTGAATCGCGACAAGGCAAAGCGGATGCAGAATTTGGTGCGCTTTGGCGCGCCGCAGACCAGTCGACGCACCAGCAGCCCGAGCGCGAACTGGTGCTCGCGCGTCTCGCTTCGAAATGGAATCTTCAGGAAGAGGCTGAACAAATGTGGCTGCGCGTCGCAGAAGATCCTCTCATGAGACGCGAGGCGCTGGATGCGCTTCGCCGTCTTTATCGCGAGGACAATGACACTGAAAAACTGTACGATGTTCTCCAGCGTCTACACGAGACTTCTCCCAACGAGGCGCCGATCGCGGCGGATCTCGCTCGATTAGGGCTCAATCTCGGACGAAATGTAGAACGCTCTCATGGGCTGGCCAAAGAGGCGCACGACCGCGCCCCGAATGAAGTCAACTGTGCTGTGACGTACGCCTTTTCCTTGCATCGCCTTGGACGAAATGCGGAGGCCCTTGCTATTCTCCAAGCAGTACCAGCAGATGAGTTGCGCGATCCGCACGCAGCAGTTTATGCAGCGCTATTGCTGGCCGGCGGAAACCAAATCGACGCAGCAAGAGGTTACATCAGCGGAGCGAGCGACGGACTTTACGCGGAAGAAAAGGTAGTGCTCGAGGAAGCGAAGGCAAAAATCGCCAGTGCATCCATAGCTCCGCCAAGAGCAGTGTCACCAGTTTTTCCCGAACCCACTCCGACGGCAACAGCGCCGCCACGTTGAATCGTTCGATTTCGAACCAGTGTTAAGTTTAAACCATCACACGAACTTGCCGTTCGACTTTTCTTCTTTTGGGATCGCCCGTGTCCAATGCGCAATATCCTTTGCATTCATGTGGACACGTTGCTGCAGCCTCGCGTCGCGAAATCCCCGCTCTTGAACGTCCGGCAGATATTGCTTTCGAGAAAGCAGCGTCCCGCGACAAATGCGATCAGTTGCGGCACTGCGCTTCTCGCTTTGCAACCGCCTAATCAGATCGTCCATGATAGCGGCAGGAACCTTATTGCGCTCGCCCGGATAAATATAACCGAACAAGACCAAATGGCTGAGCAACACGCGCCAGTCCGGACCAAACCGGCGAACGAGGTGCGGCCAATCCAGCTTCTGGCCGCAGCTTTGAAGGATATGCGCAACGTCGGCACCGTCGAACCGCTCGCGTTCCATGATGTACGCCTTCATCCAAATCATTTCCTCTGGCGCGCAAAGCTTCACTCGTAAATCAAGGAATTCGTAAGTACGCGCCCGCTCGAACCAAGAGTCATCTACTTCGCACAATCCGTTTCCGGCGCGAAAAATCAGGTCAACGTAATCGCGGCCGCGACCGGCTTTGGCGAGCCAATGCGGAAACGTTTTTTTTGTCTTGTATCCCGCATGCTTGAGTGCTTCGAGGGCCAGATCGACATGCTGCGGTCGCACGTACACATCGAAATCCTTTGTCTGACGCGACACGCCTGCGTAAACCTCCACCCCGTAAGCGCCACCGATCAAAAATGGAATGTCCGCTTCCTGCAATGCGACCACCGATCTGTAATGAAGCCGATCGGTTTTATGTTTCTTTTTCTTGGCTGCTGCCCTCGTTCGCGTCATCCATCCATGATAACGCAATGAAGCCGCGCGGCGCGCGCATCCAGGGAGAACTTCCCGGGAGGCAGCGGACAAAATTGTCGCAAAGCTTCAGGCCTCGAAACGTCCACTGATGCAACAGATTACGTTTCCCAGAGAGAATGGCTAAGCGCGCGCTACGAATCGCCGCGACCGCGGACCTTCATTACGGCAAACATTCGCGGGGTACATTGCTTGAATCCTTTGCCGAGATCTCGAGCAGTGCTGATATCCTGCTACTTTGCGGCGACTTGACTGATTACGGACTTCCTGAAGAGGCTGAGGCACTCGTTGCCGACATTCGCGCTGCCGTAAAAATCCCGATGCTCGCCGTGCTCGGTAATCACGATTTTGAATCGGGACAATCACAAGCGGTCTGCAAAGTTCTCGACGACGCGGGAATCAACGTGCTGGACGGTGAAGCCATTGAACTGGCAGGAGTCGGCTTCGCGGGCATCGCCGGATTCGGAGGCGGTTTCGGCCGGCGAATGCTAAACGCATGGGGCGAACCACTGATTAAACAGTTCGTGCAAGAATCAATTAGTCACGCGGTTCGCTTGGAACAGGCCCTCGGCAAGCTGCAAACAGAACGGCGAATTGTAGTGCTACATTACTCTCCTATCCGCGCTACCCTGACAGGAGAAGATCCCGAAATTTTTGCTTTTCTCGGCTCCAGTAGACTGGAAGAGCCGATCAACCGGTTCCGGGTCGAGGCAGTTTTTCACGGTCATGCCCACAACGGGATTCTGGAGGGCAAAACGTCCACTGGTATCCCCGTTTACAACGTCTCTGCGCCTGTGCTTCGCAAAAGCGGCAAACCATACAGAATTGTCGAACTGTAACGCGTCTGTTTCAGACACCGGGCGATCCGATTGGTTTCTCGGCTAGAACGCGCCATGCTTCCACATCCACGCGGCTTTGTGTCGGCGAAATGCATCGGACAGCTTTCAATGAGTCAAATATCACCTCGGCAAATGGCATTTCAATCGAGCGCATAAGCAGGCGTCGATCCTGAATTGAGATCCGCTTGTAGAGCAGGCTCAAGTGCGGATCGAGCCGGTAACCAGACGAATCTTGCACCGAGGTACGAATGCTTTGGTTAAGCTGCTCCAGTTGTGTAGTCAGGGCGAACTGCACGAAGAGAGTTTTGATAAATTCGGATGAACCACTGACCCCGAGGATCTGGAGCAGCATTGGTTCGCACCGTTGTGCGGCTTTCGAAAGCACTCTGTCGAATGGATCTGGACAAGTCGCTCCGACGTGGATCGTAACGTGCGGCTCGAACACGGGAGCGTTATAACGCTGCGCAAGATCGTTAATGACACTCTGGAAAAACGTACGTGCCGATTCAGTTGGAGTAAGCCAGTAAGCAATAACAGTTCGTCTAGACACAACGCAGCTGCCCAATGTCTTGTAGCTGCAGCCGTCTCATCTGCAAAGACGAAACCTGACCCAGCCAGCGCGGAGCAGCTACAGCTAATGTCCGACTGAACAAACAGTCAAAGTTAGGCGCCGGCTTTTTCCTTCACGACATCTTTTGAATTGATGTCAATGGTGATCATGAAACCGTTCGTCCCCTTGAATTCGAACGGCTTGTCTCCAGCGCGATAAGCTTCGACTTCGTTCGGCATCATCAGAAAGCCGTCGTTGCGCGGCACACCCCAATATCTCAGGTTTTTAATCACGATCGGCTCATCGGTCATTCCTTTAAATTTATTCAGAGTTACCTGGGCTGTTGTTCCGTCGCCCAACTTAGCCTCCGCATGATCTCTGGTTGCCGCCCATGTCATCTTCGCGTCCTTGGCCATCGTGAACGAGTTCCATTTCACCGGATAGATGTGACCAAGGATGGCCTTGATTCCCTCGCGCTGCTCCGGGGTAACGGAAGGATCGAAAGTTAACGCCGCCCAATCCATTTGGCCTTTGGAGAAATCACCACCCAAATCGCCGGCAACCCAGAACTTCGCACCATCAAGTTTGGTATTGGCGTAACTGCCACGGTTAACTTTGTACGCGTTGTTGAACTTACAGAAATGCTCGCCGCCTTCTCCATGTGAATGGCCGACGTGCTCGCCATGCGCGGCAGGTTGCGCGTTGAAGTAACACTGACAGAACATCGGACAGCTGCACGCCTCGATAATGCTCGCATTCATCGACCAGTCGGCTGGGGCCGTTTCCGCTGAAATTGTTACCCGCACTGCTACAAAAAGAATAGAAAGAATAGCAGCACCTATTCGCATAAAAACCTCCGTTGATTATGACACGTTCTAAACTTGCGGGCCGCGCGAAGTCAAGCTAATCCGCTGGTGTGATTGTATCGAAACCCAAGGCCGTCGTTTTGCGCACGTGGTATATTCGGCATTGCCTTGCGTCTCACTACCCTTCTATCGAATAGGAACACGCTTTTATGCCGACGAATGTTCTCGGAACTGAATTGAAATGTTGCTGCCGGGATCCGATGACTGGATTTTACCGGGACGGATTTTGTCGAACGGGCCCTGAAGACGTTGGGCTTCATACGGTCTGCGTAAAAGTCACGCAGGAATTTCTCGATTTCTCGGTACTCGATGGAAACGATCTGATCACGCCGCATCCGGAATGGGGCTTCCCCGGTCTAAAGCCCGGCGATAAATGGTGCGTGTGTGTGATGCGCTGGAAAAGCGCCATGGATCATCATCGCGCGGCTCCGGTCGACCTTGAGGCGACCCATGCCTCCGTCCTCGAATTCGTCACGTTGAAAGAACTAAAGGCGCACGCGCTCTCATCGTAGCGTGCGTGGTTGAATTACACTCCTTTTGCCGCCACGCTAACGCGAATTGAAACTGCCGTTTAGTCTTTTTCTGGCCCTGCGCTACCTGAAACCGAAGCGCACTTTTCTCTCGATCATCACGTTGATCTCAATTCTCGGTGTGATGCTGGGCGTGACAGTGCTGATCCTGGTTATTTCCGTCATGACCGGCTTCGATCGTGAGCTGCGTCAGAAAGTCATCGATTTCGATGCTCACATTCTCGTGAGCACAGAGGACGTGTTGCGCGACTGGCGAACACTCAAACAGAAAATCGACAACACGCCGGGCGTGGTTGCGACGGCTCCCTACATCCAGGGACCGGTGATTGTCGAATTTCAAAACAAGCGAGTCGCTCCGATGATTCGAGGCGTCGACCCGGCAGAGGAAGAGAAGGTCATTCCTCTAAGTAAATTCATCAAATACGGCAGGCTCAATTTAGAAGGCGAATCGGCCGTACTTGGAGTTGAGCTCGCGCGAAAACTGCAGGCAAACGTAGGCGACAAAATCACCGTCTATTCGCCAGGAAATCTCGGACAGATTCTCGATGGCATTAAAAAATTGGAAAATGCGCAGGGAGAGGAAGAAAAAAAGGCGATCGATCAGTTGCGCGATGTCATCCTGCCTAAGGAACTGACTGTGACCGGCATTTTTGAGACCGGTCATTACTTGCACGATTCCGAGTTTCTGCTGGTGCCGGTCTATGTCGGACAGGAGTTGTACGGACTGGGAGACGGATTACATGGCATTACCGTCAGGACTGAGAACCCCTATGGCGCCGAGCGCGTTAAGCAACGAATCGAGCAATTCCTCGAGCCGCCTCAATACGCGCAAACCTGGATCGACATGAACAGCCAGTTTTTCGAAGCAGTGAGGCTTGAGCGCACCGTGATGTTTTTCCTGTTGTTCTTCATCGTGGTCGTTGCGGCGTTCGGAATCATGAGCACGCTCATCACGGTAACGGTTCAGAAGCGGCGGGAGATCGGAATCGTGAAAGCGCTCGGCGCCAACATTGGACAAATCATCTGGGTCTTCCTTGGCCAGGGAACAATTGTAGGGCTTTTTGGAACTGTAACAGGGCTAGGCCTTGGGATGACACTAATCCGTTACCGCAACGAGTTCAGTCACTGGCTCGCATCAACACTGCACATCCCCGCGGAAGTCATCCCCGGAGATGTCGCCATCATTTGTATCAGCGCATTTTTCATTTGCTCGATTGCGGCCCTAATTCCTGCGTACTTCGCCGCGCGCCTCGATCCGGTCAAAGCGCTGCGCTACGAATAATGTTACGTCCTGCTCTTGCTCGTGCTCCGGCTCGTACGCGCAATCGAGTTTAAGATATCCAATACTTGAGCAACATAATTGTATCCTTCCGGCCACTCGCTTTTACGCGGGCCGGCCACATTAAGAGTGGCGATCTTGTTGTCGCAGACAAAATCAGAAATCAAGTGCGCGGCCTTTTCAACTGAAACGTCAGAGGCATCGATCAGTTGGTGCGGCCGTTGTTGCTCAATACAGAAATGAAGCGTTTGCTCGGTCCCGCCGCTCAGTTTTCCGTGGAAAATGATAACGGTCCCATCGGAATCTTTGACATTCTGCAAAGTTCGCTCGGCGAATCCACCGTTTTCCAATTCCTTAACGGCATAACGATCCGGAATGACACCGAATTCATCGAGACGTCCCGTTGGACACCAACCGCCCAATTCGATTCCGTGTCTCAGCGCGGCATCGAGAGCTGCGCGATCCACACCCGTTTGGCCGCCCGAAATGATTTTCACTGCCTTCGGCGCATTTAGTCCCCGGTAGGAACAATATCCGCACGTTCCACCGTTAAGATCACGGTGCGTTCAGGCGCGCGCGTGCGATGCCGCACACCTTTAGGCACAACAAAGCCCTGTCTCGGCCCTAGCTCCACAACCCGATCTTCAAGATCGATGAGGAAATGTCCGTCGAGGACAAAAAAGAATTCATCGATGTTTTTGTGTTCGTGCCAATGATACTCGCCTTGAATCACCGCCAGCCTAACGACTGAATCGTTCACCTTGCATAGCGTCTGGTTATACCATTTGTCCGTGCAGCCATCGGCCAGCCTTTGCACATCAATTAGTTCAAGCGGCCCGTGTAAGATGTTGACATAAGTTTTGTACGGAAAAGCTTGCGGAGATTTATTGGAATCCATAACCATGACCTTAAACGCACGGGCACGGCCGCGCACGCGGTGCAGGCAGGCAATCCTGCCTTCCACTTCTAAGGCGCAGATACGATTGTCTGCGTCACGCATCATTCTTCGCCGTCGAAATAATCGGTTTCGCCGCCTTTCACGACAACTCGATCCGCGGCGGATGATTTGTTTACCTTCCACTTCCCGCTATCGGGATAGTACGCCGACTCGCCAATGGGATTGTCCGCGATCACGTAGTAAACGAAATCTTCCCGGCTGCCATTGCTGAGTTGATGTGGTTCATCAGGTCCGAAGATGAACGCGTCTCCAGCCACAACTTTGGTTGTACCATCCTTGTGACGAACGCTTCCCTCTCCAGAGATTACCAAGTAAAGCTCCCATTGCGCTGAATGTGCGTGGTATGGAAAATTTGCCTTCCCGGGCGGTATCCGATTCCATTCCAAATCAAAAGGGTGACGCTTGGGCAAATCAAGCGAACGCGGGTCACGCCCGAGCGCTTCGGAAATTCCTTTGAACGACACGGCATATTTCCCGCCTGGCGACTGCCACGGTTCTTCGTTGATTTCGTTTAGATTTACTTTGCGCATAACCGACTGAGGCGACCCTAACTCATTCTTCACCGTCGAAATAATCGGTCTCTTTCCCTCTGACGACGACTTCTTCTCGCGCATCTGTCGTCACGGCCCATTTCCGGCTGTCGGGATAATAGCAAGAATCACCGGTGGTGCCGCCGCTACGTGGATTATCCGCAACCACGTAATAGACAAAGTCCTCATCACCGGCATTCCAAAGCTGATGCGCCTCTCCAGGCTGAAAGAAAAATGCGTCGCCCGGACCAACCTCAGTTATCCCATGCTTGTCGCGTACGCTGCCACGGCCGGAGACGACGAGATAGAGCTCCGATTCAGCCGCATGGGCGTGATAGGGACAAAGAAATTTGCCTTTTGGAATTCGGACCAATGCAAGATCGAATGGATGTCGCTTCGACAGATCAAGCGACTCCGGCTCGCGCCCAAGAGCAACCGAAATGTTCTTGGACGTGCGGTTAAATTTACCCTTGGGCGACTTTCGTTCCTTCTCTGAAATCTCTTTCAGATTCACCTTGCGCATAGAGAAATTTCTAATCGAAATCAGACGACACTCGCCGCCGGGTCGCAATGGAAAAAACAGCTATTGCCATCCAGATCAAGTTCACAAAAGAAGATGGATAAGCGCGATAAAAGATGGTGTTCGCGGCCAGAAGAAGACTGCCGAGGATATTGAGGAATTGGTAAGTTGTTGAATTTCCTTCTAATTTCTTAGAGGAAATCATCGCGTAAGCAACAAGGAGAGCTGCTGCTCCAGCCCATCCGATTGCGTCAAACCATACGTGATTGTTCATGCTCTATGGTCGCATTGGTGTAAACCCTACACGCTGAATTTTTTCGGCAGTTTTTGTTTCAGTTTCTCGACCGGCTCGAACAGATCGCCGAGTTTCTCCACGCGAACAAGGACTTGATCGGAACGGAATTTCAACAGCTCGGCTTTTTTCTTTTTCAGGCAATTTTCAACCTCATTCCAGCTGACCGGAGTTGACACCGTTGGTTCTTCCCTCGCACGGAGAGAGTAAACGCAGATGGTCGTTTTGTGTTCATCGTTCTGGCTCCAATCGACGAACACTTTGCCTTTGCGCACTGCCTTGGACATGTTCGACGTGACGAGATTCCCATGTTCCTGCTCAAGATGTTGGGCGAGAGAGCGGGACAAATCCTTCGTTTGGTCGTAAGCCACCGACATATTCACAGGAACGTAAACTTGCAGGCCTTTCGAACCGCTGGTTTTAGCGAACGATTTCAGTTTCATTTTGCCTAACAAATCCCGGAGCCATAGCCCCACCTGGCAACATTGTACGATGTCGGCGGGCGCCCCGGGATCCAGATCGAACACCATCACCGTCGGGCGATCCAGGTCATCTTTGCGCGAGAGCGACGTGTGCAACTCCAGATCGGCCAGATTTGCCGCCCACACAATCGTCGGCAAATCGTTAGCGAGACAGTAATGCATGGTCCGCTGGTTTCCGTCACTCCACACTTTTGCCGTCTGGACCCATTTTGGGCGATGCGCCGGACAGTTTTTTTCGTAGAAAAATTCGCCTTCCACACCGTTCGGGTACCGCTTCATGGT
>QHOR01000271.1 GCA_003219395.1 Verrucomicrobiota bacterium
AGGGCCGGCGCCGCCGGCGCTGGCGCGCTGGGACGGCCGCTATACTTTGGAAAGTCTTCGATGATCACGCTGAGCGACAAGGGTGCCGAGAAGGTCCACGAGTTCCTCGCCTCCCAGCAGGCGGACGTGGCCGTTGCCGGCCTGCGCGTGGGCGTGCGCGGGGGCGGCTGCTCGGGCTTTCAGTACCAGCTGGCCTTCGATGAGCAGCGCGGCGGCGACGTGGTCTTCGAGAGCCATGGGCTGAAGCTGCTGATCGACGCCGAGAGCCTGCCCTTCGTGCGCGGCTCGACGATCGACTTCGAGGAAAGCCTGCAGGGCGCGGGATTCAAGGTCAACAACCCCAATGTGGTCGCCGCCTGCGGCTGCGGGTCCTCGTTCCGCGTCGCCGAAGAGGAGCAGGTCTCAGCCGTCTGAGCGTCGCCCGAGCGCCTGCGGCGCCTACGAAAGAAACTGGCTGGCGAGCCAGATTCCTTGAGCCGCCAGGCGCGCTGTGCTACCGTCGCACGCAGACGTTGTATTCTGCGAAGGTCACAACGCAGTGCCGTTTGCTCGGGTACACGACGACGGCAAGGGAACCGGCGTAAAGGGGCGCCACGGGTCCTGGGACTGAGTCCTCATGGGATGAACGCCCTCCGCCGATCAAGAGCAATTAACCAGAGGGTAAAGGAGCAGTGGACTAGATGAAACGATTTAGGATCGTCGGGCTGTGTCTCGCCGCCATCTTCGCGCTTACCGCGCTTGTGGCGACGGGTGCGTCCGCCGAAACGCCGCCGGAAGTCGGGCGGTGCCTCAAACTGGCGGGCGGTAAATGGAAAGACGGAGGCTGCAAGGTCAAATCGCTGCCGGGCGAAGAAAAATTCGAATGGTACGCGGCGTTCGTCGGCGGCGTCCCGAACACCGAACGCGGCACGCCCAAGCTGAAATACACGTCAGCAAGCAAACCGGAAACGATCATCCAGCTCGAATCGGTCTCCGGTGCCGTGATCAAAGCGACGAGCCAGTCGGCGACGGGCGAAGTCACCGGCGCGAAAACGAACATCGCCAACAACATCGACTTCAAAGGCGTCGAATTCAAAGGTTTCAAATGCACAAGCACGAAACCCGCGGGGTCCGGCGAAGGCGATGTAAAGGTCAACGACCTCAACGGCAACATCGGGATTGAAAAAAAAGGTGAAACGACGGCCAAAGACAAAGCCGCCAACCGCTTCGTGCCGAAATCAGGCACGACCTTCACCGAATTCAGCTGCAACGTGATCCCGATCATCGTGAGGGGCGCGGTACTCAACCCGCTCACCTCAAACGCGATGAAGGGCTTCCCGACGCCCGTCACCGTTAAGTTCACCGGGGCGAAAGGCAAACAGAAACCCAGCAAATTCGTCGGCGGACCGGAAGAAACCCTCGAATCCAGTATCGAAGGTGGACCGTTCGAAAAATCCGACCAGGTCCTGACGACACTCCAGAAAAACGAAGAAAAGCTCGAGGTCAGCACGGTCAGCTAACCGTCTAAGACGAGCTCACCGGCGCTGGGCGACCAGCGTCAGGCAGTGGAAGCGGGCGTGGCGCCAGCAAGGTGCCGCGCCCGCTTCGTCGTTTGGCACGGGCTATTCGCACACCGGACGCCGTCTATCTTGCAGGCCGGTGTTCGGGCATGGCGCTGCCCGAGCGGACGGACTTGGCGAGGGTGCGGCAGCGCGGTGGCGGGGCCGACCGGTCCACGCGACGGTTGCTCGGTCCACGCGACGGTTGCTGCTTGACACGCGCGCTCTTTCCGGGATAGGCTGCCGGTGAGGAGGTTTCTCGGCGCATGCGTCGGCGAAACGGATGGACGTAGAGGAGTAGAGGGATCGATGAGGCTCGGTGATCAGGGCAGCGCGCGTGGCGGGCAGGTCCGGGCAAGGACCGCTGCAGCGCGCGTGGGCGGTCGTCATGGGCACGGCACGCACCGTCGCGGACCGGCGCGCTACGCCGGTCTGCTGCTCTCGGTCCTCTGTCCAGTCCTCGCAGCGATCCTGCTCTGGAGCGCCCCCGCGTCCTCCCTGAGTCAGAGGGGCCATGAATTCGCCTTCTCCTTCGGCGAAGAACTCCCCGGTCCGTCCGATGTGGCCGTGGATGAAAACAGCAGCCTGTCGGAACGCGATGTGTACGTCGCAGAGAGCGGCGGCGAACGCGTCGACCGCTTCAAGTGCAGCGGCGCAAACTGCGTCCTTGACCCGACGTTCAAACCCAAAATCAACGGCGAACCCGAATACATCGCCATTGACAACTCGGCCACCAGCCCCTCCAAAGGGGACCTCTATGTTGGCTACGAAGAAGAACGGGTTGAAAAGTTCGACCCCTCCAAAGAAACCAAAGCGGGCAGCGGGGTCTTCGGCGAACACATCCAGACGCTCAAAACCTACAAACTGCCGGGAGAATTCCCAGAAGAAATCGGCGAAATCCATGGCCTCGACGTCGACGCCGAAGGCAACTTCTACCTCTTCCAGGCCGAAAACATCGTCAAGTTCAACAACGCGGAAAAAGTCAAAGCGACGGAAGCAATCGAACCCTCCTTCAACTGCGAACCCAAGCCGGGCTTCGCGGTCGCCTCCAAAGGCGAAGCCTTCTACGTCGGCCACGAACTTGAAACACGAGGCGAAGGATGCGAAGAAGGAAAACCCGCCGTAATCGGCAAGCTCGACAGCGCGGGGAACTTCCTGATCGGGGCGCTCGACCACGAACAGAGCACGGCGGCCGCCGTGGACCCCGCCAACGGGAACGTCTTCGTCGACAACGCGACCTCGATCGCCGCGTTCGACTCAAACGGCGCGCCGATCCAGCACTTCGGCGCCGGCCACCTCGAACACGGCCGCGGTCTTGCGGTCGACTCCGCGACCGAACAGGTGTACGTCGCCGACTCCGCCGCCAAAAAGGTCGTCGTATTCGGTCCGGAAGGGGCCGGCGCGCCGGAAATCGACGGCGAGACGGCCGAAAACATCACGCCGACGTCTGAGAGGTTGAGCGCGCTGATCGATCCCAAAGGTGCAGCGACGGAATATTTCTTCGAATTCGGGACCGCAAACTGCGCGACACCCTCGACCTGCACCCCGACGTCGACCGAAACGATTCCGGCCGGCTTCGGTGATGTCGAAAGGAGCGTGACGCTTCCCGGCCTCAAACCCGGGACGCAGTACTTCTTCCGCGTGGTGGCGGAAAACGAAAACGGCAAAGCAGAAGGGCCAGTAAAGACGTTTGAGACGCTGCCCTCCTCCCTTGAAACGCTGCCCGACAACCGTGCGTGGGAGCTGGTCTCCCCGCCGGAAAAGTCGGGCGCCTCGATCTTCCCCCTACTCAATGAAGAAGGACTGATCCAGTCATCCGCAGACGGCAGCGCGATCGCCTACATCGCGGACACTCCCGTGGAAGGGAACCCGGAAGGGAACCGCGCCTTTGAACCGGTCCAGACGATCGCCCATCGCGGGTCGCAGGCGTGGTCGAGCCGCACCATCACCACAGGCACAAAAGGCGAATGGGAACCGCCGGTCTTTATCGCCCGCCTGCCCAGCAACGACGAACCGGACTGGAATCCGCAAAAAATTGGCGCCATAGGCGAGCTCAGGGGGCTGACATCGCGCGTGTCGCCCAAGGCGACTGAACGCACGCTCTACATCCGGGATGAAGCCAGCTGTCAGACTAGCCCGCCGGATTGCTTTGAACCGCTCGTGACCGCGGAAAACGTGACCGCCGAACATGAAGTCGAAGGCAAAAAAGTAAAGTCGAAATTCGGCGCCAAGCTGGAATTCCTTGGCGCGAGCCCCGACCTCGGTCACGTGGTCTTTGGGTCTCATGTGACGTTGACCT
>QHOR01000272.1 GCA_003219395.1 Verrucomicrobiota bacterium
CGAGCGTCGATTCTTTAGCGGGATGGCCATCGCGATCCTGGCGACGGGTAACGTCTCGACAAGGAGAGCAGCATGCACGCAAACGCCGCGGAGGTCGATGTGAGGCCCGCCGAGATTACGTGGATTGCCATCGCCACGCTTCTCGTTCTAGGACTCGCTGGTTGTGCCGCCGCGGACTTGAAAGGAAGATCCGGTACTTCGTCTGCGGAGGATACGTCCTACGTGGGTGTATTCACCGGGGAATACATCGACGGCAAGCCACTGTACCGCTTTCCTTCCATCATCGTCGTTGGCTCGCGGAACAGCCTCGGCGACTTGTGAGTGCGGACTGGCGATCCTGGCTTGCTCGCTTTTGCGAGAGAGCTCTAACCGCCGCCTCGAAGCTTTTTCCATTCCGCAGTTGCGGCAATGGCCTTGCGGCTGCTCAATTGCGCCCGGCGAATTATGAGGAGCGACGCTTTCATGGATGGGCTCAAGCGCGCGAATTCAGCCGCGGAAAATTGACGAGACGCTATCGGCTTGGAATCGTTGTTGCCCACGATGCATTTCCTAATCGTAATTCCGATCTGTGCAGCGTGACCGTCCAGCCCACGCGCGAATAAGAAAAAGAACCCCCGAGATCCGGGGGCTAAGGTCATCACCATGAACACCCACTACGAGAATTACCGCTTCGAAGCGCTAACAAACCTCACCGGTCACGACGCACCAACGTGCTTGCGCTCTCTTAGCGGGAACACTTTTCTCGGATTCTCGCCCTCAATCTGCGCTCTTGCCTGCTCGCGCTGCTCCCGTCGGATTCTCGCAAACGTTTTCCGAAGATCGGTATCGATGCTTTTGGTGTAGCGAAAGGACTCATCGAGGATCGATTTCATGGATGCTCCCCGGTCGTGGTTGTCTGATACGAACGTTTTCTCCTCAATAGCAGCAAAAAGCGTTCCGCGTCGGAGGAAGTCACGCTGGTTCAGGGCCTTGCGTGTGTGGGCCCGTACTTGGAGATCGGGCGTCCGTAAAATCGCTCGACAGATCCAGGGCCCCGCTGCTACACCTTGTAACGCACACGCGCGATGCTCCACCGCCACGGTTCGGACGCGCTGCAAATCAAAAAAACGGACCCGCACGGGGGCCGTCGTTCTCGGATCTAGCGTAAACCCTGCGATCCAACCACTCGGCAATCGCAAACGCGACCACGGCCGGGATACCCAAGGCAATGCCTCCGATGCGTGCGCCGGCGAGCAGAGCATCAACGGTCGTACTGAGCCACATCGAACCGAAAACGATAAGGAGGCCAAGAACTGCGAAGGTCGCCGCCGCCCAGCGCAAGCCTTGGGCAATCCTCGAGCTGCGTGGTTCGGCGTAGTCAATGCCCGCAATCTCTTCGCCGGGATCTGACATGTGTCGCCTTCGACGAGAACGGGATAACACGAGAAACCCGTCACCTAAAGATAGAATTGCACGCTGTTGAGCACAAGTGCTAAATGGCCCTACCGCGCTAGGGCCGACATGCCCTTACGCCGACTTAGCGATTGCGCTCTACTGCTACAAACTTGGGTAAGGCCGAAAGATCCTATGCTGAAGAGCAAATCAATCCCACGGAAGTCCATTGACCGCGCCCGTCACGGGCGGTCGCCTCGTCGAGGCTTGCCAAAGGCCGCGACGGGTATTCAGGGTCTTGACGAGGTTACCGGCGGCGGCCTGCCGAGAGGACGCCCCACGTTGGTCTGCGGAGACGCTGGATGCGGTAAGACGGTGTTGGCGATGGAATTCCTCGTTCGCGGCGCGCAAGAATATGGTGAGCCAGGCGTCTTCATGTCGTTCGAGGAAACTGCGGACGAGCTTGCGCTGAACGTTGCCTCAATGGGTTTTGACCTCAATGCGCTCGCCGCCGAGAAGAGATTGCTGGTGGAACACATTCGAGTCGTCCGCAGCGAAATCGAGGAAACTGGGGAATACGATCTCGACGGGCTGTTCATCCGATTGGGATTCGCCATTGACTCTATCGGCGCGAAACGCGTGGTGTTGGACACACTCGAAGCCCTCTACGGAGGATTCTCGAACACAAGTATTCTTCGCTCCGAATTGCGCCGTCTTTTCGATTGGTTGAAGGAAAGACGTGTGACGGCAATCGTTACCGCGGAACGAGGCGAAGGCCGGTTGACACGGCACGGCTTGGAAGAATACGTCTCAGATTGCGTGATCTTTCTCGATCACCGGGTCGTCCACCAACTCACAGCCCGACGATTGCGCGTTGTCAAATACCGGGGATCAGCCCACGGCACGGACGAGTACCCGTTTCTGATCAGAGAGGACGGTGTCTCAGTCATCCCAATTACGTCGCTCAATCTCACCCGCAACGCTTCGAGCGAGGTGATCTCCACCGGCGTTCCGACACTGAATAAGATATTAGGTGCAGGGGGATATTATCGATCCAGCACGATACTAATCTCCGGCGCGGCGGGCACGGGCAAGAGCATTCTCGCGGCGCATTTCGTTGCCGAGGTGGCCCGTCGCGGCGAGCGATCGCTGTATGTTGCGCTCGAGGAGTCGCAAAGCGAAATCTGTCGCAACATGAAATCCGTTGACATCCATTTGGCGCCGCTAATGGTCCAAGGGACGTTAGGGTTTCTGGAATCGCGGCCCATCGCACATGGACTCGAGGTGCAACTGGCGTCGATTCATCAGAAGGTTACCGAATTCCGGCCGCGCGTTGTCGTGCTCGACTCGATTACCACCTTGTTGTCCATGGGTTCCCCTTTGGAGGTAATGTCGCTGATCGTGCGTCTTGCCGATTTCACGAAGATGAATGGAATCGCGCTCGTTTTGACCACCCTTGTCGAATCCGGAGCATCCGACACCACGAACGTCAATATCTCGTCGCTGGTCGACGTGTGGTTGGCATTGAGCAACTTGGAACACGACGGCGTTCGTGTACGCACGTTGTCGATAGTCAAAGCTCGCGGCATGGGACACTCGAATCGGGCTCACGCATTGGTGATATCGAAAAGAGGGGCGGAGATCAGGAATGACGCGCCCGCATCGAAAAAGCCGTGAAATCGACCGCAACAAAATCCCGCAAGAAACGAAGTGCATCGGCGGAGAATTACGTTTTGTGCTTATATACTGCAGGCGAAACATCCCGGTCGGTGTCCGCGCTGGCGAATTTGAAGAAAATATGCAGTGAGCATTTGGGCGGCAGATACCGCATCAAAGTGATTGATCTGCTGAAGAACCCAAAGCTTGCGCGCGATCATGAGATCTTGGCGCTCCCCACGCTCGTGCGTCAGCTACCTCCTCCCGTGCGAAAGATTATTGGCGACTTGTCCAATACCGAACGCGTGCTGGTGGGACTCGATATCAGAGTCGCAAAGTGAAGGCATCGCCAACGCCCAAGAAGCACGCGCCACGCCCCCAAGGGCGAGAGCAGGCCGGAGAACGACTCCGCAAAATCGCGGCGTCCAACGTCGAAGGAGTGCCGTCACGCCGCGAGTTGACCGTGGAGGCAGAGGCGACCCTTGAGGCGATCCGCGCGGGCCAGATCGACGCGTTGGTTGTCCAGCGCGGGGATTCGGAAGAACTCTATGCTTTGCGCTCTTTCGTCGAAATCGAGCAAACGCAGGCCGCATTACGAAAATCGGGCCTGCAGCGCAAGCGGACGCTCGCCCAACTTGAGGCACTCGTGGAGGAGCGCGAACGCCTGCTGCAAGATATGCATGACGGGTGCCTCCAATCGATCTACGCGGTTGGTCTCAATCTGGAAGCCTGCCTGTCGCTAATCGAGTCGAACCCGAAGGACGCGCGTCAAATCGTCTCCGCCGCCACCGCGAGCCTCAATTTAGTCATTCAAGAGTTACGCTCCTTCATTACCGGCCATAGGCTGCAAATTGGTGCCGGCCGCAACCTGCGGACGGAGATCGAGGCGGCAGTTCGTGCCGCCGGCAATCGCGGAGTGAAATTTTCGGTAGAGATCGACGATATCGTTATGGGAGCGCTCACCTCGGAGCAGGCGTTACATCTGCTACAAATCGCGCGCGAAGGAATCAGCAACTCAGCACGGCACGCCAAAGCTCGATGCGGTCGAATATCGCTAACGAAGCAGGACGGAAAGGTGCGTCTCGAGCTGAGCGACGACGGGACGGGATTTCTCGCAGAGCGCCTCGACGGCCAGGGCCTCGGGCTCCATCACATCGTGGCCCGCGCACGGAAAATAGGGGGCGTTGCGAGAGTGACCTCGCGCCCCAATGAAGGGACACGCATTGTGGTCGAACTCGGCAAAGGTCGATAGTCAAGAACGGGCGATGAAACCCAAAATCAGGCTCGTGCTGGTTGACGACCACGAGATCGTAAGGGTCATAGCCGAGGCCGGAGGCGTAGCGGCGGCATTAAAGGAGGTCGCGCAACACCGCCCCGATGTCGTGCTGATGGACCTGCGTCTTGGCGACGGCACCGGAATCGACGCATGTCGAGACATTCTATCGGCGTATCCCTCGACACGAGTACTGTTCCTCACGTCGCATTCGGACGAAGAGGCAGTCGTATCCACCATACTCGCAGGCGCTTCCGGTTACCTTCTCAAGGAGATTGGCTCCCAAGCGTTGATCAGTGCAATTGACATGGTTCATAGTGGTCACTCGATCCTCGATCCCAAAGTGACCAAAGCTGCTTTGCATCACATGTCAAAAATGGCCGGTAACGTAACGGCTGCGAAGAAATCCAAGATCGATATTCTGT
>QHOR01000269.1:0-3171 GCA_003219395.1 Verrucomicrobiota bacterium
TCTTCTGCGGACGGAAACTCATTGTTCTTCGGACGAATGTCGATTGCCGCGCCGACGGAGATCGCGCGGGTTGAAATTTCAGAAGTTGAGAATGCTTCAGGTCACGGGCAGGACATCGTAAATGCGACGGCGGTCACGCACATAAACGACGCGCTGTTGTCGCAAATCGACATGCAACCGCTGGAATCGTTCACGTTTAAGGGCGCAAACAACGATGACGTCCAGGGTTTCATTGTGAAGCCGCCGGGATATGATCCGAACAAAAAGTATCCGCTGAAGTTTCTGATTCATGGCGGACCACAGGGCGCATGGGGAAACGAGTGGACGTATCGCTGGAACGCAGAGTTGTTCGCGGCAACAGGAAATTACGTGGTGGTGACGATCAATTTCCACGGCTCGACCGGTTACGGGCAAAAGTTTACCGACTCGATCAGCGGCGACTGGGGCGGCAAGCCGTATATCGATCTGATGAAGGGACTCGATTACGTGGAGAAGACTTATCCATTCGTCGATAAGAACCGCGAGGCGGCGCTCGGGGCTAGCTACGGCGGTTACATGGCCAACTGGCTGCTAGGTCACACGAACCGTTTCAAATGCATCGTCTCCCACGACGGGATGTTCAACGCGGAATCGGCCTATGGCACGACCGAAGAGCTGTGGTTCGCGAATTGGGAATTTGGCGGTCCGCCGTGGAAAAAACGCGATGTTTATCGGAAATGGTCGCCGCACGAATACGCGCAGAATTTCAAAACGCCGACGCTCGTCGTGCACGGCCAGAACGATTACCGCCTCGACGTCTCTCAAGGATTCGATCTCTTCACCACCCTGCAGGTGTTAAAGGTGCCGTCGAAGATGTTGTATTTCCCGGATGAAGGTCATTGGGTGCTTAAACCGCAGAACAGTCGACTGTGGTACAAGACCGTGAACGATTGGGTCGATCAATGGTGCAAGTAACACAGGCTTCCTAGCCTGTTTTGTCCGACATGCATCTTGCTTGTCGATCTCCCGACGCTCGCAGGCTGGAAGCCTGCGTGACGCATCAGCCCAAGATGGCTGACTTACGCCGGCCGCCACCGAATCTAAGATAGTAAATCCAGGATGGCGAGCGCGTGCGACCGTTTGCGGTCGCGAAGCCCGCTCGCTTGACTTTTTGCGCGGCTTGCGCATTAAGAACGCCATCGAAAAACTTATGTCTCGTTCCCTCTTTCGTATTTCGCTGCCAGCTCTCTCAATTGCCCTGCTTTTGCTTGGGACCGGTTGCGGGGAGGATCCCCGCTTTTCCGCAAGAACGCCATATCTGGGCGGCGTTTACGGTGAAGCGCAAACCGGGGCGCCGCGTGACACCGTTTCGTACTGGGATGGAGACAACGTCGGCGGAAGCCCTTCTGTGAAGATCAGCCTCGGAGAACAGCGCGCCTATTTTTACAAGGGCGGCGTGCTGGTTGGTGTGTCGCAGCTGTCCACCGGTCGAGAAGGACTCAACACTCCTTTGGGTCATTTCAAAATCATTCAAAAGGACAAAGACCACGTCTCCAGCATATTCGGGGATTACGTCGATGCGGCAGGCAATGTGGTGGTCCCCAATGTTGACGTGACAAAAGATCCGAAACCGCCGGGAGCTCATTTCAGAGGCACACCCATGCCATACTTCATGCGCATTGTGTCAGGCACTGGCATGCACGCAGGTTATCTACCCGGCTACCCTGCGTCCCACGGATGTATCCGCATGCCCGAATTCATGGCCGAAGACTTCTTCAAGTCGGTCTCAGTCGGGACGCCGGTCACGATCACCAATTAGGGATTCTCGGGAACGCAGTATCCGGACTTGCAGAAAATTCCGCGGGGCGGCATTCTGATGATTCCGCAGCCAGGAATATGATTGTCATCACGCAACCAAACGCCACCGAAGAACAGATCCAGCGGATCATCACCCGAGTACGCGAGTTTGGGCTGGAGGCGCAAATCAGCCGTGGCGCGTCGCGCGTGATCATTGGCGTAATTGGACCTGAAGCGCTGCTTCGCGAGAAGCCAATTGCCGCGATGGCGGGCGTGGAAGCGATCATTCCCGTGTTGAAACCTTACAAACTTGCCGCGCGCGATTCTCGCGGCGCCTCGTCCGTCGTCGTAGGCGATGTGCGGCTGGGCGAACACGAGGACGTGGTCCTCATTTGTGGTCCATGCTCGGTTGAAAGCCGGGAACAGATTCAGTCAATCGCGACGATCGTCAAAGAATCGGGGGCGAAAATTTTGCGTGGTGGCGCGTTTAAACCGCGCACTTCGCCATATAGTTTTCAGGGATTGCGCGAAGAGGGGCTTCGTTTTCTTGCGGAAGCCCGCGCCAAAACCGGCCTGCCTGTCGTCACCGAAGTCATGGATCCGCGGGATCTCTCGATGATCGAGAAGTACACCGACTGTCTTCAAGTTGGCACTCGGAACATGCACAATTTCTCCCTGTTAAAAGAAGTAGGCCGCAGCAGACTTCCGGTGCTCCTGAAGCGCGGGTTCAGCGCCACGATTTACGATTTGATCTTGAGCGCGGAATACATCCTAAACGAAGGCAATCCAAACGTAATCCTCTGCGAGCGCGGCATTCGCACTTTTGAAACGGCGGCACGCTACACACTCGATCTGAGTGCGGTTCCAATCTTAAAATCTAAAACCCATCTTCCGGTAATTGTCGATCCGACACACGCTCTCGGTCTCAGAGAATTTGTTCCGCAGATGTGCCTGGCAGCGGTCGCAGCGGGCGCGGATGCGCTCATGATCGAAGTGCACAACTCTCCCGAGATGGCCAAGAGCGATGGAAGCCAGGCGCTCACGCCGGAAATTTTTGCCGAGCTTGTTCCGCGTCTCCGCGCCGTAGCCGCGGCCATCGGCCGCGCATTGTAAACGACACACCTCGCCGGCGACGAACAATCAAAAGAAGGGCAGACTAGAGACTGCCGTTGCTTGCCTGCCCGGAATAGCTTTGTGCAAACACGGGTTTTACTCTCATAACCACGCTGATTAACGTGAGCGACAGTGCATGTTCATCACGATCAACTTGAGATCCGCACGAACGGAAAAGGGTTGTACGATATCACGCGGGAAGTGCAGGCAAAGATCGATGGACACGGCGTCCGGAGCGGCACGGCGACCGTGTTTGTCCCGCATACCAGTTGTAGCTTAATC
>QHOR01000269.1:3189-3627 GCA_003219395.1 Verrucomicrobiota bacterium
AATGCGGATCCGACTGCGCGGCGCGATCTGGAACACTTCTTCGATCGCCTCGTGCCGGAAGATGCCGATTCCTTCACTCACAATTCCGAAGGCAGCGACGATATGCCATCGCATATCCGCATGGTCTTGACGCGCACCAGTGAGTCTGTACCAATTCTCGATCGGCAAATGCAGCTCGGGACCTGGCAGGGCATTTTCCTCTTCGAACATCGTCGCGCGCCCCACCGGCGAAAAGTTTTCGTCACGGTTATCGGCGAATAGGTGCCGCGCGAACAGCGGACGCGGAGATTATGGCGGCCTATTGCACTTGCGTGGTCTCTACCCGTAAAGTTCGTCTACGAGTCGTAACGATTTGTCGGTTGGCAGGAGTGATTGCTCCATTTGATTCATCACGTAGGCGAACGAAATGCCATTTTCGGGATCGGCAAAGGCGTGACT
>QHOR01000269.1:3855-5366 GCA_003219395.1 Verrucomicrobiota bacterium
GCCGACACGCTCCCGATCCCGCCAAACGAAACAATCGGTTGAGCACGGACAGCGGGAACATTCATGGCGCTAACTGACTGCAACCCGTACGGTGAGGAGAATGCTTTACGTGCCAGCGTGCCCGGTGTGATAAGGTCACGGTAAAATCGCTTCGGCTCCGGCGGTTTGCCGGTTTTGGCAGCATAAATCGTCGCCACACGTGGATTTTCTCGTTCGGGCAAACCGATCCAAAGATCAAGATTCAACGGCTCCGCAAAGACTTCGCGCCAATATAGTGAGAGGGTTTTTCCCGCGATCCGACGCACAAGTTCATCGAGAAGGAATCCGAACGTGCGAGCGTGATAACCATGTGCTGCCCCGGGCGGCCACAAAGGCTTTTGTACTTCGACCGCTCTGATCACAGCGTCATAGTCGAGGACATCAACTCGCGCATCCAAAGCGCAAAGGCCCGCTTGATGCGAAAGCAACTGCGACAGTGTGATTTTTTCTTTGCCGGCGTGGGCGAACTCGGGCCAAAACTCCGCGACAGTTCTGTCGCTGCCAATCTTGTGCTCTTGCAACACATGCAGGACGCAGGCGCTGCCAATTCCCTTCGTGGCAGACCAGATGAGAACAAGCGTATCAGCTTCCCAGGGATTTTCGTGGCGCACATCGCAAAATCCGTCGTAAAGATCGACAATTGGTTTTCCATTTTGCCAAACAGAAACAGCCGCTCCGAGCTCTCCAAATTTTTCAAAATTTTCTTGGAATCGAGGCGTTAATTTTTGGCGAAGCTCGTCGGCATCTAACTGCATTGCTCGAATTTGTAGTGGCAGGCGCGCCGCCTGCAATATTTAAGGCACAGCCGACATAGCCGCTGCTGCTAGCGTATGAAACGTCAACCGGCTATAGCAGCAGCTTTTCCAATTCATCGAGCTGCTGTTCAAACAAACGCAATGTGCTCTCGATTGGAGCAGATGTGGTCATGTCCACACCTGCTGTCTTTAACGTCTCCAGTGGAAATTTCGAACCACCGGATCGCAAAAACTTTAGATACGCCTCCACACTTCCCGACTCATGGGCAAGCACCCGCTGCGAAAGAGCAACCGCAGCCGAAATGCCGGTCGCATATTTGTAAACGTAGAATGCATGGTAGAAATGCGGAATTCGCAGGCATTCCAGGTCGAGCTCGGTATCGAGCACGAAATTTTCAGCAAAATAAGCTTCGAGAAGCTTGTGATATTGCGTCCTGAATACGTCAAGCGTCAGCGCATCGCCGCTTTCTTCAATGGCGTGAATAATTTTTTCAAACTCGGCAAACATGGTCTGCCGGTAAACTGTGCCCCGCAGGTCGTCGATTTGCCGATTGATAATGTAGGCGCGCATCTTACGGTCGTTCGTTGTGTTGAGCAGATAATGGGTGAGCAGTTCCTCATTGAATGTTGAGGCAACCTCGGCCAGGAAAATCGGATATTCGTAATCCTGGAAGCGCTGTGAATTTTGAGAAAACCAGCTGTGCATTGAGTGACCCG
>QHOR01000287.1:0-5420 GCA_003219395.1 Verrucomicrobiota bacterium
GCAGCCTCTCGGTGCTGGAGATTGCTGGGTTAGTGAAACAACTGGAAGAAAAGTGGGGTGTCAGCGCAGCTGCTCCAGTGGCAGTGGCCGCGGGCCCAGCCGCGGGTGCAGGTGGCGGGGCGGCAGCTCCGGCAGCTGAAGAAAAAACCACTTTCGACGTGATCTTGAAGGAAATGGGCGCAAACAAGATTGCTGTGATCAAGGAGGTTCGCGGCGCAGTGCCCGGACTTGGCCTGGCGGAAGCAAAGGCATTGGTCGAAGGTGCCCCGAAGACGCTCAAGGAAGGCGTGACAAAGGAGGAGGCGGACGAGATCAAGAAAAAGATCGAAGCCGCCGGTGCGAAGGTCGAAATCAAGTAGCGCCTCCAGTCGCTAGCTCGGCAGTTGTTAATCGTCATCCCTCATTCAGAAGCATGGGTACAGACCATGCCGTGGCACATCTTTCTTGCAGAAGGGAAATTTTGGACTAGTGTCCGTTTCTGGTAGAAGCAGGCAGAACCCTATTTTTAACCCGGCGCTTAAAGGTAAAGCACAAGAATGGCAGCAGAACAGTGGCGCGTTTGACAAGCCGCTGCTTTGGAGGCATTGTTGTGTCCCTCGCTCTTTGCTGAGCGCCTAAAATCTTGCCCGTTTTCGTCCACGACTGGGGCGTGGACGTTACGAGGCCAACTCTTGTCTACTGATTTATGTCGGAACGTATTTACTTTGGAAGCATCAGGGAAGGGATCGAACCGCCAAATCTGATTGAGGTTCAGGCCAATTCGTATTTGGACTTTCTTCAGAAGGACGTCCCTTTTTCAAAGCGAAAGAATCAAGGACTTCAGGCTGTCTTCAAAGAGGTCTTTCCGATTGAGAGCTATGATGAAAAGGCGGTGCTCGACTTTAGTCATTACGAAATAGGGGAGCCGAAATTAAGCGCATTGGAGGCGCAGCGGGAAGGGCAGACCTACAGCGCCCCGCTACATGTCACGTTTCAATTACGCGAAGAAAAAGGCACGAAGGAAGAGAAAGTCTATATGGGTGAAATCCCTCTGATGACTCCCCAAGGGACTTTTGTTATTAACGGTGCAGAGCGCGTAGTAGTAAGCCAGTTGCATCGCTCTCCCGGGATCGCCTTTGAATCTACTGTCCACGTAAACGGAAAAGTGCTTTACAGTTTCCGCATCATTCCGGATCGGGGCTCGTGGATTGAGGTCCAATTCGATACGGCTGATCTCCTTTACATCTATCTCGACCGACGCAAGCGGCGCCGGAAGTTTCTTGCGACCACATTTTTGCGAGCACTCGGATACGGATCTGACGAAGAGGTCATCAAGCTTTTTTACAACATCGAGAACCTCAAGCTGAGTGAGAAACTCGATGAAGAGAAGCTCGCCACCAAGGTGCTGACCGCAGAGATCCGCGACGGCGAAGTGACCGTAGCGCGCGCGTTCGAACCGCTCACTCTTGCGACCGTCCGCCAGATCATGGCGCTTAACATTCACGAGGTGAAAGTGATCGACATCTCTAACGATGACACGGTTGTGAAGGCGCTTAGAAAAGACCCGGCGCACGACCAGGAAGAAGCACTCAAGGATATTTACCGTCGCCTTCGCCCTGGCGACCCGCCGACGGTGGCAAATGCGCGTGCTTTGCTGAAAAGGCTCTTCTTTGATCCAAAGAAATACGATCTCGGCCGCGTCGGCCGCTACAAGATCAATCAAAAACTTGGGATCAATGTTGACGCTACTGAGCGGATTCTGACGGACAAAGATTTTATCGCTGCGATCAAGTACTTGATCAACCTACGACGAGGAGAAGGCACCCTTGATGACATTGATCACTTGGGTAGCCGTCGCGTACGCACCGTTGGCGAATTATTGGCGAATCAATGCCGGGTTGGTCTTGCTCGTACAGAGCGCCTGGTCAAAGAGCGAATGACTCTGTTCGACATCAACGTGGATGGGATGACACCGCAAAAGTTGATCAATCCGAAAGCGCTCAGTGCAGTGATCCGTGACTTCTTCGGCCGATCGCAGCTTTCGCAGTTTATGGATCAAACGAATCCGCTCGCAGAGTTAACGCACAAGCGCCGTTTGTCGGCCCTTGGGCCGGGTGGTCTCAGCCGCGAACGTGCCGGGTTCGAAGTGCGCGATGTTCATCCGTCTCATTACGGTCGCATTTGCCCTATTGAGACGCCAGAAGGTCCGAACATTGGTCTCATTAGCTCGATGAGCACGTTTGCGCGTATCAATGAGTTTGGTTTCATCGAGACGCCGTATCGGAAAGTGGAAAAGGGCCGCGTGATGGATCAGGTCGAATATCTTACTGCTGATCGCGAAGAGAATTTTCTCGTTGCGCAAGCCAATGCGCCTGTTGACGGGCGCGGACATTTCACGGGTGAGAAAGTATCCGTACGCTACCGGGGCGATTTTCTGGAAGTCGAACCCTCCAAGGTGAATTACATGGACGTCTCGCCGAAACAGCTTGTATCGGTGGCGGCGGGCCTTATTCCGTTCCTCGAACACGACGACGCAAACCGGGCGCTGATGGGCTCGAACATGCAACGCCAGGGGGTTTGGAAGACAAAGTGGCGCGAGATTCTCACGCGGTGGTCCTGGCATCCGACAGCGGCAAGGTCGCTTCGGTTACGGCGGACCAAATCGTTGTCACGAAAGATGGCCATCTGCCTGAGAGCAAGAAGAAGCTCAAGACTGATCCGGAGGCAGGGGTTCACGTTTATGAACTTCGAAAATTCATGCGGTCAAATGCGGGCACCTGCGTGAACCAGAAGCCGATTGTGCACAAAGGTCAGCACGTGAAGCGCGGTCAGGTCATCGCCGATGGTCCAAACACCGATCAGGGTGAGCTGGCTCTGGGACGCAATGTGCTCGTCGCGTTCATGCCTTGGAACGGATACAACTTCGAAGACGCAATCATGATTTCAGAAAAAGTGGTCAAGGAGGATGTTTACACCTCCATCCACATCGATGAATTCGAGATCGGCGCGCGAGATACCAAGCTTGGACCTGAAGAAATCACGCGCGATATTCCAAACGTTAGCGAAGAAGCTTTACGCAACCTGGGACCTGATGGGGTGGTGCGGGTCGGTGCGGAAGTGAAGCCGGGCGACATTCTGGTCGGGAAGATCACTCCGAAGAGCGAAACCGAATTGGCGCCGGAAGAACGCCTGCTGCGTGCCATTTTTGGCGAGAAAGCAGCGGACGTGAAGGATACGTCTCTGACAGTTCCGTCAGGTACCTACGGCATTGTGATGGACGTAAAAGTCTCCTCCCGCCGTGAAGTTTCTGTGAAGTTTCTCGCGAAAAACTCACGCCTGCGGAGAGCAGACGCCAACTCAAGACGATTACCGAAGACCATAAGCGTAAGAAAGAAACGCTCATCGAACAATTGACTGACGCGCTTTCGAACGTCCTTCTCGGCGAAAAAGTTCCGCTTGACGTCGTCAATGCCAAGAACGGCGAGATCATTATTCCAGCGAATCGTAAAATCACGAAGACGCTGCTGCGAAAACTCGCGACAGCACACGATCACGTGGAGATCGACCCCAGCCCGATCCGCAACAAGATTCGGGAAATCATCGGCGCATACGAACACAAGTTCGCAGAGCTCGAGCTTGAACGCGATCGCGCCATGGACCGGGTAGAAAGCGGTGACGACATCGACCCCGGAATCATTAAGCAGGTCAAAGTCTACATCGCGAGCAAACGCAAACTGAGCGTTGGCGATAAGATGGCGGGGCGCCATGGAAATAAGGGCGTTGTGGCCCGAATCGTGCCCGAAGAAGACATGCCCTTCCTGGCAGATGGAACGCCGGTTGAAATTGTGCTGAATCCGTTAGGTGTGCCTAGCCGAATGAATGTGGGTCAAGTTCTCGAAACCCACTTGGGCGTGGCCGCGAAAGCACTCGGGTTTAAGGTCGCGACCCCTGTGTTCGATGGAATCAAGGAAAAACAGATCCGCGAATATTTGCATGACGCAACGAAAAAGGAGGGATTCACCTGGGTCAAGGAAAGCGGCAAGGCGAAGCTTTTCGATGGACGGACTGGTGACGCTTTCGATCAGGAAGTAGTGGTTGGCTACATCTATATGATGAAACTCGGCCACTTGGTGGCGGACAAGATTCACGCCCGCGCCGTCGGACCGTACTCGCTGGTCACTCAACAGCCGCTTGGCGGGAAGGCGCAATACGGCGGGCAACGTTTTGGCGAAATGGAGGTGTGGGCCCTGGAAGCTTATGGAGCTGCCTATACGTTACAGGAACTGCTTACCGTTAAATCCGATGACGTACAGGGGCGGACCCGGATTTATGAGTCGATCGTCAAGGGTGATAACTCGCTTGAAGCGGGGACACCTGAATCTTTCAACGTTCTTATCAAGGAAATGCAGAGCCTCGGCCTCGACGTAAAAGTCGGCGGTCAAGCGCCTACCTTTCTCGAGAGCGTCGCTTAAATTTTAATTTGGAACCTATTGGAAAAAACATGAACGAACATTCCTGGCGTGAGTTAGTGGGCGAAGAGCGGCCCGTGGGTTTTGATCAGGTCGCGATTGGCGTGGCGTCGAGTGATACCATGCGCTCGTGGAGCAAAGGCGAAGTCAAGAATCCTGAGACAATCAATTATCGGACCTTCAAACCAGAAAAGGGAGGTCTTTTCTGCGAACGCATTTTTGGTCCGACGCGCGACTGGGAGTGCTCATGCGGAAAATACAAGCGTATCAAGCATAAGGGCGTCATTTGCGACCGATGCGGCGTGGAAGTGACGTTGGCTCGTGTCCGGCGTGAACGGATGGGGCATATCGAATTGGCGGTACCTGTCTCCATTGGGCTGATGCTGGATATGAGCGCGCGGCAACTCGAACGCGTGATCTATTACGAGGATTACATCGTGATCGATCCGGGCAAGACGCCGCTACAGAAAACGCAACTGCTGAACGAAGTCGAATACCGCGAAGCGCAGGAGCAATATGGCGAAGATTTCGTTGCGGGAATGGGCGCGGAAGCGATCAGAAAACTTCTGGCCGAAATCGATCTCAACAAGCTCAACAAAGAGCTTGAGAAGGCAATGGCGGCCACCAAGAGCAAACAGATTCGCAAGAAACTTGCCAAGCGTCTCAAGCTCATCCAAGGGTTTCAAAATTCCCATGCGCGTCCCGAATGGATGATTTTGGATGTGCTGCCGGTTATTCCTCCCGATTTGCGTCCTCTGGTTCCTCTGGAGGGCGGACGTTTTGCCACTTCAGATCTGAACGATCTTTATCGCCGGGTCATTAATCGTAACAACCGGCTTAAAAACCTGCTCATGCTTAAAACGCCGGACGTCATCATTCGCAATGAAAAGCGGATGTTACAGGAAGCGGTGGACGCTTTGTTTGACAATGGCAGACACGGTCGCGCTGTGACCGGCGCCGGGAATCGACCTC
>QHOR01000287.1:5429-8568 GCA_003219395.1 Verrucomicrobiota bacterium
AAGTCCCTGAGCGACATGCTCAAGGGCAAGGGGGGTCGTTTCCGTCAAAATCTGCTTGGCAAACGCGTCGATTACTCAGGTCGATCAGTCATTGTCATCGGACCGGAGCTAAAGCTGCACCAGTGCGGTTTGCCGAAGAAGATGGCGCTCGTGCTTTTCGAGCCATTCATTATTCGCCGGCTAAAAGACCTGGGCTATGTGCACACCGTGCGTAGTGCGAAAAAGATGATCGAGCGTCAAACGCCGGAGGTCTGGGACATTCTCGACGAAGTGACCAAAGGTCATCCGGTGCTGCTTAATCGCGCGCCCACTCTGCATCGATTGTCTATTCAGGCGTTCGAACCGCAACTGATCGAGGGCGAAGCCATTCGCATTCACCCTTTGGTTTGCACAGCTTACAATGCCGACTTTGATGGCGATCAGATGGCGGTGCATGTGCCGCTCTCGGTGGAGGCACAGATGGAAGCGCGGATGTTAATGCTCGCGCCCAATAACATTTTTTCACCTTCCAGCGGTAAACCTATCACGACTCCTTCCCAGGATATCACCCTCGGTTGTTATTACCTGACGCAAAACCCTCGAGGTGTGGGCAAGGACGGACAGCGGCTCCCGCTCTTCGGCGATGCAGCCGAGGTAGAATTTGCCATGGCAGATACAAGCATTCGCGCGCATGACCGTATCCGAATGAGGAACCCGGATTTTGGCAAACAAACAATTTACGGGAATGCTGAAGCCAAAACGATTGAAACCACCGCGGGTCGCGTCGTTTTTAATGAGATTTGGCCCAAGCAGCTTGGCTTTTTCAACAGACCCGCCGGCAAAAAGCAACTCAGCGATATCATCTGGCGCTGTTATCAAATCGCAGGACCAGCAGAAACGGTCGCCACGCTGGACAAATTAAAGGAACTCGGTTTTGCCGAGGCTACCCGAGCTGGCATCTCCATCGGGATCTCGGACATGATCATTCCGAAAGAAAAAGAGACCGAGCTGGAAAACGCCTACAAGCAGATTCGACAGGTTGATCAGCAATATCGCAAGGGCATCATCACTGATGGTGAGCGTTACAACAAAATTATCGACATCTGGACACACGCTGGTGACGAAATTTCCAGTGCCATGTTCCGCACGTTGGAACACAATGATGGGCGTAAGGAGTTGAATCCTGTTTTCTTGATGGTCGATTCCGGTTCGCGCGGCAATCGCCAGCAGGTTCGTCAGCTCGCAGGTATGCGTGGTTTGATGGCTAAACCTTCAGGCGAAATCATTGAGCGGCCGATCACATCGAACTTCCGCGAAGGCCTCAGCGTGCTTGAGTATTTCATTTCTACTCACGGAGCTCGCAAGGGTCTTGCTGACACCGCGCTCAAAACGGCCGACTCGGGGTATCTAACGCGCAAACTCGTCGACGCGGCACAAGACGTCATTATTAACGAACAGGACTGCGGTACCGTAAACGGTATCGTGGTGCGCTCAATTTACGAGGGCGATGAAGAAGTAGTCGATCTTGGTCAACGCATCATCGGACGCGTAAGCTGTGAAACGATCGCTGATCCGGTGGACAAGAAGAAGAAGATCGTCAAAGCGAATCAGCTGATTGATGAAAAGATCGCAGCGGACCTTCAACGAGTGGGCGTTGAAAGCCTGAAGATTCGTTCCGTCCTTACCTGTGAGTGCGGCCGGGGCGTCTGCGCGATGTGTTATGGCCGGAATCTGGCAACGGGCCAGTTCGTTAAGCTCGGCGAGGCAGTAGGCATTATCGCAGCTCAATCTATCGGCGAGCCCGGAACGCAATTAACGATGCGCACATTCCACATCGGCGGCACCGCCAGCCAGACATTCAAGCAACCAATCATCAAGGCTAAAAATGACGGTACCGTGCGCTTCAACGACCTGCGGACAGTGCAGGCGCTCGACGGCAGTTGGATCGCTTTGAACAAGAACGGTTCAATTAGCGTGCACAACGAAGAAGGCCGGGAACTTGAGCGTTACAATGTGGTGATTGGGTCAATGATCTCCAAAGGTGACGGAGGCACGGTGAAGAAGGGCGAAACCTTCGTTCAATGGGATCCGTACAATGTGCCTATTCTCACCGACAAAGGTGGCAAGATCGAATTCCGCGACATGATCGCCGGTGTCACCATCAAGCGCGACGTCGATGAGGCGACTGGGTTGATGGGGACTGTTATCATCGAGCACAAGGAGGACTTGCATCCACAAATTGTCATCGTTGATGACAAGAAGGAAGTGCTGGCGAGTTATTCCATCCCGGCTGGTGCCCACGTAATCGTCGAAGAAGGTCAAAAGATTCGTGCTGGCGCTCTGCTGGCCAAGACGCCCAGGAAGGTGGCAAAGACCAAGGACATTACTGGAGGCCTGCCGCGCGTGGCTGAACTGTTCGAAGCGCGCCGGCCAAAAGATGCGGCGGAGATTGCCAAGATCGACGGCGTCGTTGAGATGGGCGGCACCGTCCGCGGAAAGCGACGCCTGATTCTAAAGGATCCCGACACGGGTGCCGAGGAAGAACATCTGATCCCGCTTACCAAACACATTATTGTGTTCAAGGGTGACTTCGTAAAGAAGGGTCAGCAACTTACCGAAGGACCTGTCGTTCCTCACGAAATCCTCGAGGTATGTGGGCCGCAGGATTTGCAAGAGCATCTCGTCAACGAAGTGCAAGAGGTATATCGGCTGCAGGGTGTGGAGATTAACGATAAGCACATCGAAATCATCGTGCGCCAAATGTTGCGAAAAGTGAAGATTACCGATCCTGGCGATACATCGTTGCTATGGGGTGATCAGGTCGATAAGCTCGACTTCGAGGAGGAAAACAAGAAGGTCGTCGAGAAAGGTGGCAAACCAGCAGAAGCCGTTCCGGTCTTACTCGGCATCACTAAGGCTTCACTTGAAACGGACAGCTTTATCTCTGCTGCTTCATTTCAGGATACGACTCGCGTTCTTACAGAGGCTGCTACACTGGGTAAGGTGGATAGACTGCGCGGCTTCAAGGAAAACGTGATCATGGGTCACTTGATTCCCGCGGGTACCGGCTTCCCCGAGCATCGCGAGATCAAGGTGGTCGAAAAAGGTGAGCCAATCGGCGCACCAGTAATGGAAGAAGCCGAGCCGCAGCCGGCAATCG
>QHOR01000288.1:0-939 GCA_003219395.1 Verrucomicrobiota bacterium
GCCTCCCCTACATCTGGCCGACCAACGCGGCGTACCACCTGGTCGTCCAGGACATCCGCGGAGACTGTCTAGGAGGTGCATTCAGCGGAGATTTGCTTTACAGCGCTGACCGCGACGACGGCCAAGACCTCCTCGACTACATCGTTCAGCAGCGATGGTCGCAAGGGGTCAATGGGCACATTGCGATGGAGGGGTGGAGCCATCAGGGGATCGTGGCCTACCTCGCGGCACCCGGCGCCAGCGTATCGCTGCGCGGAATCCAGACGCATTACGCGACTGGCGACCTCCTCAACTACGGCTTGTTCAACGGAGGCGTTCTGCATAACGAGATTCCATTCCCCGTCGACATTCCTCCCCCTCCCTCAGCACCGTCGTGGACAGACTATGTCGGTTGGCCGATCTGGGACGGCTATCTAATTGACGATGATCAGGCGGCTACCGCGCATGCCGCCGGCCTTCACGTCGGCGGGTGGTTCGACGTGTTCGGTCAAGGCACGCTCGATTCGTTTTTGCGGCTGCAAACCGCCGGCGGCGCCGGCGCGCGAGGCCGGCAGAAGGTCGTGATTGGCCCGTGGTTCCACGCCGATGGCAACACAGTGGGCCAGCTCACGTTCCCATCATCGACGGGTGGCGATGCACTGTTGCCGGCGTACCACAGCGCGTGGCAGAAAGGCGTGTTCCAGAACAACTGGACCGACTGGGACGCACTGCCGGCCGCGAGAGTCTATCTCATGGGCCCGAGCCGCGGGAGCGCCTGGAGAAATTACGACACCTGGCCGCCGCCGGCGCGCGAGGTGCCGTTCTACTTCAAGTCGGGAGGTGCTCTCTCCGGCGACCATCAGAGAGTTGGCGGACAGCTGACGTTCACGTCGGACCCCGAGGATCCATGCCCGACGCTCGGTGGAACCAACAATCTCACGAGTTGCACCACGGGCGGAA
>QHOR01000288.1:1017-4588 GCA_003219395.1 Verrucomicrobiota bacterium
TGCGCATGTATGCCGCCGTTTGGATCGCGACCGATCTTCCAGATGTCGACGTGTTCGTGCGGATCACCGACGTGTATCCCGACGGCCGCTCGATGCTGATGGCGCAGGGGATCCAGCGCGCGCGCTATCGCAATGGAACGTGTCCTGAGTTCCTCGTCCCGAACGAGCCGGCGCGCATCCGCGTGGATCTATGGTCGACAGCGCTAGTAGTCGGCGCGGGACACAAGTTGCGAGTCATCGTCAGCGCGTCGGCCGATCCGCTCTATAGCGTCAATCCACAGAACGGCGATGAATACAAAGGCTCCCATCCGAATCGACCCGGATCGATTAAGGTGCTCGTCGGGGGAGATCACGAATCAGCCCTCGTCCTTCCGGTGCCCACTGGACAGGATGCGCCGCCCGACCACCGTCCGAACACCCAGATTTGCCCATCGAACTGACAATTAGGCAATACTGTCGCCGTTTTTAGAGGTGGGATTTCTGTTTCACCTTTCGAAATGTTTTCAAACAGTTAGTCGGCCGGGATCTCGTTTGTTGCATTCGAGGTCCAGCTTCGAATCACAGCGAGGCAGTTACCCTTTGTTCTACGCAATCCCCGGAGAAGTGCATCTCTCCGTTCGACCTGACTCATTAGACTCACTGGGGTTCATTGATTTTCGGTTCGCCATCGTCAGGAATGGCGACGTCCCGGTTCTGACAAAAACTCGTGCGACCGCACCCCTCGCTACAAGCGAAAGCATAAGGACGGGGCACTGTCTGTCGTGCCTTCAGCCCACTCCTTCATGAACATTCAAACTCCGACAATCGAGCTGTTCGGTTTAGAATTGGTTCGTTGTGGATTTTCGAGCTTCGATGCGTGCAACAGCTCTTGTGGTAGACCAATCTGAATTCTGGAAAATAGTAGAGGCGACCAAGCCAGAAAAGCTTCGTGCTCTTTCGGACGAAGAAATCCGAGATTGTCAGACCTTTTTCTTGGAAACGCTCGACTCAAAGCTTCCCGCGTATGAGAGCGTAACCGCATCGCTGCGGCTGATCCTATTACGGGGTGAGATCGACCTAAGGCATAGCGACGCTCGGCACCGGCAAACCCAGCGCCTCGCGCGCTGGGCGATTGGAATTGGAGTTCTTTCCGCAGTTGTCATTCTTTCCGCCGTTGTTGCAATTGTATTTGGGCTCGCAAACAAGCCGCCTCCGCAGGATGTGGCCGCCGCTGCTACAGAAGCTACGGAAACTCCAGTGATAATTGCTGCAACGCCTGCAGCAGTGCCAACAGCGACCCTCACTCCCGCAACATTAGCGACGATCACACCAACGCCTACGCCGTCGCCAACGTCGTCTGTCCTGCGCACACGAACACCAACACCACAGAAAAAGCCAACCGGGCGCAGCCGACCCAGGCGACCGACACCGAGGCCTCGTTTCTGGCATCAATTGCTCAACCCGAAATCAAACGGATAGATTTAAACTCTTGCTGAGAGGCCTGTTCTAACTACCCGAATTCTCACACGTGTGGTTTGATTACGTGACCAGAGCCACCAAACGACGAATCGATCATGCAGTTAACGCACTGTCAAAACTTAACAACGGCGCGCCACGAGACGAGAACAAACACCAAAAAAAGAATTTACTCTTTTACTAGATTGCGTTCGGAAGTACAGTCGAAGTCCTGGCAGCGACTGCGGTGCCAGGAATTACGGGGACTAACCTGGTCCGGTGTTATGAATCAGCACGGAGCCCCAAGCGCCGCCTCTCCGCACCGCTTAATGCCGCAGTCGCTGCCAAAACAACTACATGGTGTGAAACAACGGCCGCGATCCCTGGTTGTGGAAGAGATTTACATTGAGCTGAGTTCCAAGATTTTTTTTGATATCTCCCTAAGACTCAAACCTAGGAACAATCAGCAAGCAGCGACATAGCCCTTAGAGGCATCAAGACAGCCCGTGCGCCCTCGGCGCATTTTTACCCGCGTCCAGTTGATGCCACCAAACAGTGATATACACCATTGCGCCGGAGTTCACGTGCGTGACATGGCGAATTTTGTTGATGCGCTCGGTCTTTAGCCAGTTATTAATTTCTCTCTCTACCTCAATCTCGCTGCCCTTGAATATCGTCATCTTCATCGTTGAACGATTCTCGCGGACGCGACGATATCGCAACCTAATTCAGCGTGTTCAAAACGTGACAAGTCACCACACGGAATGCGGCACTCCACGCCGGACGCTGCGGACCAGAACTACAATTCCGGAAGCTTGTGTTAACGATCCGGTTTGGACGCTGCAAAGAGCAACTATAGTGAAACTCCGGACTTAACCGCGAGTACAGCCTCTATCAAATCCCCGGATTCCCCGTGGCAAGTTCTTCGACTGAGACGAGTGTTCGGTCGTTTGATTTCGGACGCGATTGCTTGCGGTGATGAAGCCACACCACGTTTTTGCGTATTACGCGGCTTCCTTGAACAACTGCGCGTGTCTTACCGAGCTTTGGATCGAACACACTCACATTGGCAGGAAGTGCTGCCAGAAATTCACAAAATTTTGGCACGCCATTGTACTCGAATGCTACTTCGCGCACCGCTTTGGCTGTGACCGGCCGGGGGGCATTCACTGTTCGTGAATCCCGATCCTGAGGAGTCGAGACTGACGGCGATGACATGGTATACGGAAAAGGAGCAGGCGTCGGTAAGACTGACGATTCGGAAGTGATCGGCGGCGCCGGAACCTGCACAGGGGTTTCATACGGATAAGGACCCGGCAGTGTGATGGTTGGGATTGCGGATTCAATTCTTCCGAGGCAAAAAACAGGTGTCATGATTAGTCCTAGGATTCCTACGATCAGAGTTGGAGAATGAGTTCTTTTCATAATGGAGCAATGGCTTTGTTGCAGGATGCGGTTATTACCCGGCGACTTTCAAAACTGTCCCGAATGACACACCCCAAAGAGGACTAGAGAGAGCGTAAATTAGAATCCATGCGCCGGAATCCGTCAACCCGTAATCTGCATATGGCACGTAAATTTGGGGCCTTCTTTAATCAGTACAGCGGAGATTTGTCCGGCACTCGACAAAAATAAGAGAGTGTGCGAAACAGAACGCTTTCCATCCGGAAAACAGAACCTTTTCAGACGGTGCATGGTGCGTGGACGCATGAAACACACTGTCTGATCCCCGCTTAAATGGCATTATTTCGCAGGTGGTGCGCACCGGCCGTCAGCTCGTTTCAAGTGGTTCTATCTTGTCTCGGGCATCGCGTCGTTCGCGAAAAAAATCTTTAAGGATTCCGCCGCATTCGTTCTCCAAAACACCTGCTGCGATATCGCATCGGTGATTCAAAGTCGGCATTTGCAGAAGATTAATCACAGTTCCTGCGGCCCCCGCGGCTGGATCCGCGCAACCAAAAATCACGCGTCTTATCCGAGTGTGAACGAGCGCGCCTGCGCACATCGCGCACGGCTCTTTGGTCACGTAGAGATCGCAATCGATGAGTCGCCAGTCTCCCACCGCCGCTTCAGCTTGCGTCAATGCCAGCATTTCGGCATGCGCTGTGGCATCCTTGAGCAATTCTACCTGGTTATG
>QHOR01000254.1:0-3632 GCA_003219395.1 Verrucomicrobiota bacterium
ATCATCTTTACATCGACCAATAAAGTCTATGGCAGCCTGGAGGATATCGATCTGCGGCTGAACGGTGAGCGCTATGAACCTGTTGATGAAAAGATTTGCGCGTCAGGCGTGGGTGAAGATCAACACCTGGACTTTTACAGCCCATATGGCTGCTCCAAAGGCGCGGCCGATCAATACATCGTCGATTACGCGCGGACTTTTGGTTTGCCCGCAGTCGTCTTCCGAATGAGCTGCATTTATGGCCCTCATCAATTCGGCACCGAAGATCAGGGATGGGTTGCACATTTTCTCATCAACGCGCTCGAGCATCGCCCAATTACGATTTATGGCGACGGCAAGCAGGTGCGAGACGTGTTGTTTGTTGACGATTTGGTTGAGGCGCTTCTGCTCGCTCACAAGCACATCCGCACTCTTTCAGGCCAGGTTTTCAATATCGGCGGCGGAGCGGACAACACCACCAGCTTGCGCGAGTTGCTGGCAGTGATCGGTCAATTGCACGAAGGCAAGCCGCGCATTCGATTCGCAAATTGGCGGCCGGGCGATCAGCGCTATTACGTAACAAACTTTGCCAAGTTCCACACGGCCACAGGCTGGTCGCCACGCACGGGAAAGCTCGAGGGTATTCGCCGGTTATACGATTGGGTTCGAGCATCGCGGCATGCGCGAGAAAGGATGGTTACGGCGGGATGAGCGGAAACTACGGACCAGGGATCGCTGGATCCGAAACAATCACAAACCTCGAGGTTCCAAAAAGCTCCTCCCACAGTGGGGCGTCGAATCTCGACCCAGAGTTGTGCGTCACTGGTCGATTGCCATTCGTTGCCGCGGCAGATATGCGCGCAGCAGTTGTGACTGCGCCGGGCAAAATTGAGATCATCAAGACCGAAGTTCCGAACGCTGGCCCGAATGAACTTCTGGTGCGGATTGATGGTTGCGGCGTGTGCGCGTCGAACATACCAGCATGGGAAGGCAAGCCGTGGTTCACGTATCCAATGCGCCCCGGCGCTTTAGGCCATGAAGCCTGGGGTCGAGTAGCAAGAGTTGGAAGTGCCATTCGGGATTTCGAAAAAAATGATCGCGTCGTGATTGTCTCCAGCCATGCATATGCCGATTACGACATCTGCGATGCGTCCTGCGCGGTGAAGATCCCTTCGACACTGAACGGCCAGCCATTGCCCGGCGAACCGCTTGGTTGCGCCATGAATATTTTTAGTCGGAGCAAGATTTCCAAAAACGATACCGTTGCAGTCGTTGGGATCGGTTTTCTCGGGGCATTGCTGACGCGATTAGCAAGCGCCACCGGTGCCCGCGTCATTGCGGTCAGTCGCCGGAAAGCTGCGCTTGATCTCGCCAGAGAAATGGGCGCAATACACATTGTCCCGCTTGGCGCTGCGATCGACGAAGTGAAGAACCTAACAAACGGCAGGTTCTGCGATGTAGTAATCGAATGCACAGGTAAGCAGCAGCCGCTCGATGTTGCCGGCGAAATCACTCGCGAACGCGGTCGCCTGATAATTGCTGGCTATCACCAGGACGGTCCCCGCCAGATCGACATGCAGCTTTGGAACTGGCGTGGATTGGATGTGATCAATGCCCACGAACGCGATCCACGTGTCTACGTCGATGGTATCCGGCGTGCAATGCGCGCGATTGAGACCGGAGTGCTGAAACCAGCGCCACTGTATACGCATTTTTTTCCGCTCGAAAAACTTGCGGATGCACTGAATGCGGCTGCAAGCCGACCCCCTGATTTCGTTAAGGCGGTGATTACAACATGAACACCGTCCCAACAGCAGCACTGACTGAATTGGCCGCCAGCGTGATGACTTCGCGGCCACGACTGGGCTTCGTAGGTCTTGGTTGGATCGGCACACATCGGCTCGCTTCCATCGCGCGAGCCGGTGTGGCCGAAATCGTTGCGATCGCCGATCCAATCGAAGAAAGGCTCGCCGGCGCAGCCGAGCATGTACCAGGCGCGTTTTGTTCCACCGCTCCGGAGCGGCTTCGCAACTTTGATCTTGATGGCGTAGTCATTGCCACGCCGAGCGCGCAGCATGCCCAACAATGCATCTCAGTCTTGAATCAAGGCACCGCGGTGTTTTGCCAAAAGCCGCTGGGTCGCAATTCTAGTGAAGTCCGCGAAGTTATTGATACCGCGCGATCAGCGGATCGTCTTCTGGGAGTCGATTTGTCCTACCGGTACACGGAGGCGCTACAAAAAATCCGCGAGCTTATTCGGGCAAACGAGCTCGGTCACGTGTTCGCTGTTGATCTTATTTTTCACAATGCGTACGGGCCGCAAAATCCCTGGTTTTGTGATCGCGAGCAATCCGGTGGCGGCTGCGTCGTCGATCTTGGAATCCATTTGATAGACGTCGCGCTCTGGATTCTGGATCAGCCGATTGTCAACGTGAGCAGCCGGCTCTTTCACAAGGGCGAAAGCATCGACCAATTTGCTGGGGCTTGTGAAGATTACGCCACCGCACGACTCGATCTCGCAAATGGCGCGGCTATCGATCTAAGTTGCTCGTGGCATCTGCATGCCGGACGCGATGCCGTCATTGAGGCGTCATTTTATGGAACAAAAGGCGGCGCTTCGATGCGAAACGTCAACGGCTCGTTCTACGATTTTGTTGCCGAGCGGTTCAACGGAACCAGAAGACAATTGTTGGCCGAACCACCTGATGAATGGTTTGGGCGCGCTGCGGTTGAATGGGCGCGTCGGCTGGCTGTTGATCGCATCTTTGACCCTGACATCGAAAAACTAATCGCAGTCACCACAGCGCTCGATTGGATTTATGAAAATGCAAAAATCTAGCGCCGATCCACGTAGGATTTTGATGACCGTCGATCCAGTCGGCGGTGTTTGGACCTACGCGCTGGAGCTTGTGCGTGCCCTCGAACCCCACGGGATCGAAATCGCGCTTGCCAGCATGGGAGGGCCGCTCAGTCGCGAGCAACATCAGGAGGTCGCGTCATGTAAAAACGTCCGGTTGTTCCAAAGTGGTTACCGACTCGAATGGATGGATGATCCATGGGACGACGTCGGTGGCGAAGCGATTTCGACCTGATTTGATTCATCTCAACGGCTATAGCCACGCGGTGCTTCCTTGGCATACGCCGGTGCTGGTGACAGCGCACTCCTGCGTGTTGTCCTGGTGGCAAGCGGTGAAGAAGGAGGCACCGCCTTCAAAGTACGACGAATATCGCGCACGTGTTGCCGCTGGGCTGACAGCCGCAGATTGCGTTGTGACGCCGAGCGTCGCAATGCGCGATGCGCTGGCCGCCCATTACGATGCACAGTTCAAATGCATCGTCATTCGCAACGGTCGCGACTCCCGGCGGTTTTTCCCAGGCGAGAAAACAAACCTGATTTTCTCCTGCGGTCGAATTTGGGACGAAGCGAAGAATCTGCGGGTGCTCGATGAAGTCGCACCCGATGTCGAATGGCCTGTCGCGATTGCCGGGGATTGTCAGCACCCCGGTGGACCTTTGATCGCGCTGCGAAATGCCCGTTGTCTCGGAAAGCTTGCATCTCAGCAAATCGCACAGGAATTGTCGCGCGCTGCGATCTTCGTTTTGCCGGCATATTACGAACCGTTCGGTCTGTCCGCTCTGGAAGCGGGACTAAG
>QHOR01000254.1:3694-4181 GCA_003219395.1 Verrucomicrobiota bacterium
ACGCCCTTAAGAGTCTTATCGAGAATAAGCGAAGACGCGAACGTTTAGGTCAGCGTGCCCGGGCTCGAGCGCTCGAGTTTTCGCTGCATCGAATGGCGGACGCATATCTCGAGGTGTACGGAGATTGTTTTCACCGGCAATTCTTCTCCGCCGCTGGCGGTTTTTCCGCGGGTTGGATGGGCGATGGAAAGCCGCCGCTTGTTGTCCAGGAGGTGCCGGGATGAAGATCGTGATGTTCTATCAGTCGCTTGTTTCCGATTGGAATCACGGCAACGCGCATTTCCTCCGCGGTATCTCCATGGAATTGGTGAAGCGCGGGCATCAGGTCGAAATTTACGAACCGCAAAACAGTTGGGCGGTGTGCAATCTGATTTCCTCACATGGGAGCGAACCACTGCGTGAATTCCGAGCGAGATTTCCGCTGTTAAGATCAAAAAGGTACTGCCTCGACAGCCTCAATCTCGATCGGGTGCTCGATGGCGCCGAT
>QHOR01000062.1:0-14973 GCA_003219395.1 Verrucomicrobiota bacterium
GATCCATGCGGGCCAGGACTTTTTCTTTTCCGAGAACTTCAAGCACATGATAAAGACTCGGTCCTACGTTGCTGCCAGTCACGGCGAGTCGAGTTGGATGAACGATTCCGCCGAGTTTTACGCCTAACTTTGCGGCGGCGCTTTTCAACGTTGCTTCAATACTGGCAGCGTTGAAATTCTCGAGCGTGCTCAGCGTCTCCCGAACCGCTTCCAGTCTTGCTTTGTTCTCAAAGGTGAAATGCTTCGCGACACCGTCGGGATTGTAATCGAATTCGTCTGTGAAATAGAACCCGCAATAGGCCGGCAACTCATCAAGAGTGTTGATCTTGCCTTTGCACGTTTCCAATGCAGCACGCACGTATTGCTCTGGAAAATTCTCAAGCTTCACGCCGGTCGACTTCAGCTTCGCAACCGCAAGATCGTAAAACTCTGAGTCACTCAGTTCGCGTGCGTACTCGCCGTTCAACCAATGGAGCTTGTCGGGATCAAACGTGGCCGAGCTGCGTCCGATGTTATTCAGATCGAAAATCCGGATGATCTCATCGATATCGATTTTCTCACGATTATCTTTTGGCGACCAGCCGAGCAGACATAAATAGTTTCGTACTGCGGCGGGGAGATATCCGCGGCCGATATAGTACTCTACGCGCGCGCCTTCGTCGCGTTTACTCATCTTCGATCCATCCCGGTTTAGGATGAGGGGAATGTGCGCGTAATGGGGTGGCGTTGCGCCGAGCGCGCGAAAGATCTCGATATGCTTGGGCGTGTTCGATAGGTGATCTTCCCCGCGGATCACATGAGAGATCTTCATCTCCAGGTCGTCGATGACGTTCACGAAATGAAAAATCCATGAGCCATCCGGACGGCGAATAGTCATGTCAGGGTGTGTCGCGGGATTGGTGAGATCGAAATCGATTTTGCCGCACACGATGTCATCCACAATTACATGCTCGCGTGGTGAACGGAATCGCAACGCGCCCTGATCCTCGAAGATGTGACCGGCATCCTGAAGCTTCTTCAGGTAGTGCTCATAGAGTTCTGTCCGCCCACTCTGCAAATAAGGTCCGTAATTACCGCCGACGTAGGGACCCTCATCCCAGTTCAAGCCCAACCAGCGCAGTCCATCGTAGATGGCGGCCATTGCTTCCTCGGTGTTTCGCTTGGTGTCGGTGTCTTCGATTCGCAGCACGAATTTCCCGCTGTGATGGCGCGCAAACAGCCAGTTGAAAAGCGCCGTGCGCGCCCCACCGATGTGGAGATAACCAGTGGGCGAGGGGGCGAAGCGGACGCGAATGTCAGACATTGGAGTAATGGAATTCTGGCGTAACGGAGTAATGCATTTTCCTCATATCTCCAAGGCTTCCATCACTCCGCTGCTTCATTATTCCAAAAAGATGCTGCCTGCGCGGCGACGTGCGTAACGGTCTTGCGGGAGATTCACTTTGGCCACGCAACCAGCGCGATCGAGCAAAGAGCGGACGCTCTCAATCAAATCAAAGCCGATTTCGGCAACGTTTTGGTCCCGTAGCCATTTCAAAATCGCTCGGCGCTGAAGCGCGACGGGCAAGGCGCGCAATTTTTCGACTGACAGATTTTTTCTTGCATATACAGCCAAAAGTTGGTTGAGCTCTGGCAACTGGCTCTCAATCCAATTTTCTTCCTCGCCGACGATCATCGCGGTTCTCCAAAGGTTTTGGCGAACGCTGCGACCGAGTAGCTTTTCCAGATGAGGAATGATGCGATGACGAATGCGATTGCGGAGCGGATTAAGATTTTTGTTCGATGCATCCTCGCGGAATTTGAGCCCACGCTCGCGCACATAGATGTCGATCTCTTTGCGCCAGGTACCGAGGAACGGCCGTACAATGGCAAGGTCGACATCATCAATCTGACGCGTTGAGACCTCACGCATGGCGCTCAACCCAGTCGTTCCGGCGCCACGGAAGAGATTAATCAAAAAAGTTTCGACTAGGTCATCGGCGTGATGCGCGAGAAAGATCGTTTTGCATTTTCGGCGTCGTGCAGTTTCAGCGAAAAATTTGTAGCGAGCTTGGCGCGCTGCAGCTTCGATCGACATCTTCTGTTTCGTAGCCAGGGCGCGAACGTTGGTCGATTCGAGCTCGAATTCCGCATCGTACTTCAGTGCGATTTTTTTTACAAAACGGGCATCAGTGAGAGATGAGCGACCTCGCAGTTGATGATTCAAATGGCAGACAATCAGTTTCTGGTAGCCGAGGTTGACCAGCCAATATAGTAGCGCGACGGAATCGCGCCCGCCGGAAACGCCAACCAGGTAATGCTCCTCAACCTGCAACGTCCGCAACAAACGTGTTTTTGTTTGAATCCAATCCATGGCGACGCCGCATCCAACGTTCAAAGCAATCATGAACGATCAACAGACTTTAGACAAAAGCCGAAGCGGCTGGCGTCTTCAAAGAAAGGATTCAACGAATATGAATAATCACAGCACCTACGCACTATTAGTTCGGTCACAGGAGAAGGGTCGAGGAATCATGGAAACGGCGGTTTATTTCACGTGCATTTTGAGCGTCGTCATTGCGATCTTTCAATTCGCCGGACAACCTACGCCAGAGCCGTTCGCTGGCTTCGAATCACCAGCGCAACCTAGGCCGGTTCTTTCTCATCACGCTGTAGAGACAGTATTGGATACCAAGTCGTAATTTCTCGCGCCAACACGGTTCGGTTGGGGCGCCGCGATTGCTTGCCGCGCGGCGGCCGATGGTTGCGGGATTGGGGAAGAATTGGTCACCAGAATTGAAGAGGAAAGTTTCCCTAAGGCAGGAGAGAAAAAGAGACGGTTGCGGAGTAGGATTTGACAATGAATGAACGTTCATTCATCTTGCCGGCCTATGTCTCATCCCCAGATGGATTCTTTCAATGGCGATCGGCGTTCCCAGATTCTTGAGGCCGCCCTGGTCTGCTTTGCCAGGCGCGGGTTTCATCAAACCAGCATGCACGACATTAGCAGTGAGGCGGGGATCAGCGTCGGTCTGATTTACCGCTATTTCGAAAATAAGGAGGCGGTTATTTCCGCAATGGCCGCCAGGCATAAGGAGGAAATTCAGCAGATGTTGGAACGCGCACGACAGGCGCCCAACCTCCTTGAATCGCTGGAAATTTTGTTCACCGCACATTGCTGCGAGAATGAGCCGCGATTGATCTCGGCGTTTGTCGTAGATCTTTACGCTGAAGCCTCGCGCAATCCGCACGTGGCCGATTTGGTCCGCGACGTTTTGGAAACAGCTATGAACGGAGTAAAAGATCTGATTGCCCGAGCGCCGGAAGCACAAAATACGGAAAACAATCTATCCGCGGATGACCTGGCGGAACTAATTTTTGCCGTTGCACGCGGAATGCTGATGCTTGACGTGTTACGACCGCCCGAAATGACCGCAGCCGAGCGACGCATGCGGCAACTGGAAGTAACACGCAGACTTTGGCGTCTATTAATCAAACCAGAGGGACAACTGGCTTATGCATGACTTGGCAAAGGGTATTTCAAATGTTCCAGTGCAATCGAATGTAAGACCGCGCCGTCGCTGGCGGGCGGTTGTGGTCGCGATAGGTCTGCTGGCTGCAATTTTAGTTTCGGTTTTTGGCATCAAAGCGCTGCAAATCCGCAAGATGATGTCAACACCGATGGTGATGCCGCCAACGACAGTGTCGAGCGTGACTGTGAAGGAAGAAGATTGGGCGCCGGCGCTTTCGGCAGTTGGTTCCATCTCGGCGGTACAAGGCGCAGTCATTTCCACCGAGCTTGGTGGAGTCGTGAGCCAAATCGCGTTCGAAAACGGCGGTGTCGCGAAGGCAGGCGATTTGTTAGTTCAACTCGACGCGTCAGCCGAAGAGGCGCAATTAAAGTCAGCGGAAGCCGATCTTGAGTTGGCGCGTTCCGACCTGGAGCGCTCACGCGAATTAGCCGGCCGCAAAGTAATTTCGAAAGCGGAAATCGATGCCGCTGAATCGAAGTTTAAACAAAAACAAGGCGTGGTTGAGCAAATGCGCTCGATGATCTCAAAGAAGACTGTGCGTGCCCCCTTTGATGGGCAGCTCGGGATTCGCCAGGTAAATATTGGACAAATGATCAATGCGGGCCAGCAAGTGGTGCCGCTCACGTCACTTGATCCGGTATTCGCAGATTTCGCCTTGCCGCAGCAATATCTTGGACAATTAACTCCGGGCTTGGAGGTGCATGTCACCACAGATGCTCTTCCCGGTCGTGTGTTCAACGGAAAGCTGACCGCAATCAATTCAATGGTCGATTCGAGTACCCGCAACATCATGCTGCAGGCGACGCTGGAGAATGGCGATCATGCGCTACGACCGGGAATGTTCGCAAAAGCGGAAGTCACCTTGCCTCAAAAACACAAGGCGCTTGTCGTTCCGGGATCGGCTATTTCCTACGCGCCGTTCGGCGACTCGGTTTTTGTGATCGAAAAAAAGAAAGACGAAAAGCCCGGCAAAGAATCGCAGGTGATTCGACAGCAATTTGTGCGTGTTGGTGAAGCCCGGGGCGATCTGGTCGCGATTACACAAGGATTGAAGGCAGGCGAAACCGTTGTGAGCACCGGGGTTTTCAAATTGCGAAACGGAATGGCGGTGACGATCAATAACGATCTGGCGCCGAACCCGCAGGTAAATCCCAATCCAGTCGATTCGTAACGACCCAAGAGCGACATGAAATCATCGTTTACCGACCTTTTCATCAAGCGCCCAGTTCTGGCGCTGGTGGTTAGCTTTGTGATTCTGATCGCCGGTTTGCAGGCGATGCGGACGATCAACGTACGCCAGTATCCGCGCAGTGATATCGCGGCGATCACGATCACCACGATTTATGTCGGCGCAGATGCGGAACTCGTTCGTGGTTTTATCACGACCCCTCTCGAGCGCGCCATCGCCGCGGCCGATGGAATCGATTATATCCAGTCGCAGAGCAAACAGGGGCAATCAGTGATCACTGTGCGCCTGAAACTGAACTACGACGCGAACAAAGCATTGTCCGATATCAGCTCAAAAGTTGATGCGATCCGCCGCGATTTACCTCCCGAATCTGAAATTCCTGTACTTGAAATTCAGTCTGCCGATTCGCAGCAAGCTTCGTGTTATTTAAGTTTCACTTCGGACATTCTGCAGCCTAACGAAGTGACCGATTATCTCGTGAGATTGGTGCAGCCGCGTCTCACCGCAGTCGGCGGCGTGCAAAAAGCGGACATTCTCGGCGGCCGCACCTTCGCGATGCGAATCTGGATGAAGCCTGACCGCATGGCTGCGCTCAACATCAACCCCGCTCAGGTGCGCAACATGCTTGCGCGAAATAATTTCCTCTCGGCGGTCGGTAATACGAAGGGTTCGCTACTTCAGGTCAATCTGACCGCGAACACCGACCTTCACACGGTGGATGACTTTAAAAAACTCGTTATTCGCCAGGAGAAAGGAAATCTGGTCAGGTTGAGTGACATCGCGGACGTCGAACTCGGCGCGGAAGATTACAACACCGAGGTGCGGTTTTCCGGGCAGAAAGCAGTCTTCATGGGGATTTACGTTCTTCCCAATGCGAACGCGGTGGACGTGATCAAACGCGTCCGCACCGAGATGGAGCAAATCCAAAAGGAACTGCCGGCCGGAATGAAAGGCGAAATCGCCTACGACGCTACGGCTTACATCAACGACGCCATTCACGAGGTGGTAAAGACGTTGATCGACACATTGCTCATCGTGATGGTTGTAATCTTTTTGTTCCTGGGCTCGGTCCGCTCGGTGGTGGTGCCGATCGTGGCGATTCCAATTTCCCTGATCGGCGCGCTATTTCTCATGCAGCTGTTCGGGTTCAGCCTCAACCTGCTGACACTGCTGGCGATTGTGCTTTCCGTCGGATTGGTGGTCGACGACGCCATCGTTGTGGTCGAAAACGTCGAGCGGCATTTGCGGGATGGAATGTCGCGCATGAATGCCGCACTGGTAGGCGCTCGCGAATTAATCGGGCCGATCATCGCGATGACGATCACGCTGGCCGCCGTTTATACCCCAATCGCGCTGCAGGGGGGATTGACCGGTGCGCTCTTTCGCGAATTTGCGCTTACGCTCGCCGGCGCGGTTTTCATTTCCGGCGTAGTCGCGTTAACTCTGTCGCCGATGATGGCGGCACATCTCTTGCGCGCCGGCCACACTGATAAGGGATTCAGCGGAATTGTTAATCGAACGTTTGATCGTTTCAGGGATTGGTACGGAAGCCATCTCGATCGGACACTGAATGCGCGGCCGGCCGTTTATATTTTCTGGGCCGGCGTTTCACTCCTCGCAGTCCTGATGTTCGCCGCCATTCCGAAACTTGGGACGAAGGAATTGGCTCCGAAAGAGGATCAAGGCGTGATCTTCGGAATCATCACCGCGCCGGCGAACGCGACCATCGACGATACAATCCGGTACGCGGACGCTGCTGGGAAAGTCTTTCAGAACATCCCGGATACGCGGTTCACGTTTCAGTTGACGTTCCCGGACAACGCTTTCGGCGGAATGGTTTTGAAACCGTGGGGCGTTCGCAAAACACCGACCAAGGCTTACCTACCGCAAATCCAGGCAAAACTCGGCGCAATTCCGGGCATCCAAATGTTCCCGATCATGCCGTCGGCCCTGCCCGGCGCGGATAATTTTCCAGTCAGCTTCGTGATCACCTCGACTGCCGACCAGGAACGCATTCTTGAATTCGCGAAACAGATTTTCGCAAAAGCAATGCAGGCGCACATTTTCCAATTTGGCGACATCGATACGAAGATCGACCAGCCGCAATCAGCGATTGTTTTCGATCACGATAAAGTCGCCGCGCTCGGTCTCGACATGCAGCAAGTAGGCGCCGACATCTCGGCCAGCATCGGCGGCAACTATGTCAACCGGTTCAACATCGAGGGACGCAGCTACAAAGTGATTCCGCAAATCAAACGGGTCGATCGGCTAAATCCTGAGCAGTTAAAAAATATTTACGTCAGCGGACCGAACAACCAACTCGTACCGCTGAGCACCGTCGCTTCGATCAAGCACAAAACGGTCGCGCGTTCGCTCAATCGGATGCAACAGTTAAACGCGGTGACTATCAGCGGAGTGCCGGCCGTTTCACTTGATGCTGCTCTGAAGTTTCTGCAGGATGAGGCAAACAAGATTCTGCCAAAGGGTTACGTCCTCGATTACACCGGCGAGTCGCGCCAGCTGCAGACTGAAGGGAGCAAGTTCTTGGGCGTGTTCCTGCTTTCGCTGGTTCTGATTTTTCTCGTCCTGGCGGCGCAGTTCAACAGTTTCCGCGACCCGTTTATCATTTTGTTGGGATCAGTCCCGCTCGCGATGTTCGGTGCGGGTTTATTCATGTTTTTGAAGATGCCGTTTGGGCAATTCTTCACCGATCGTTGGACTACGTCGTTCAACATCTACTCCCAGGTCGGTCTGGTGACGCTGGTTGGTCTCGTTTCGAAGAATGGAATCCTGATTGTTCAGTTCGCGAATGAATTGCAACGACAAGGTCTCACAAAACTCGCAGCGGTGGCGCAAGCTGCGCGGATTCGTTTGCGTCCAATCATGATGACGAGCGTTGCAACCGTGGCGGGTCACTTTCCACTCACACTTGTGACCGGCGCCGGCGCTGCGGCACGTAATTCGATCGGTCTTGTGCTTGTTGGCGGCATGACGATTGGAACAATCTTTACGCTGTTCATCGTCCCGTCGCTTTACATGCTCATCGCAAAGGAGCATCACGAAAAATCTCTGATGGACTTAGGATGGGAAGGCGCTCCCGAAGATGTGGATCTTCCGCGGGAGCTGACGCCTGCGCTTGCGTCAGATGGGGACGGCAACGGTTGGAAACAGGCGTAACCTAAACGCCTTAATGCGCTGGTGCGCTGAGGAGAAAAATAAAAGCCTCGGCGGGTTTTCCCGCCGAGGCTTTTGATTCTTGTGCGGCCTTTCTACGTTCCAGATCTTACGCATCTCTGTGCCGGGAATGAGCCCCGGAATTCAGCTGACTCCGTTGAATGGCTGACCTTTATGATGAACTAGGTTCTGGTCCGGAACTGGCCACCACCTGCTCTGAACCGTGCCGGTGCTATGGCGTGAAATTCAATTGATCTCCAGACATTCCCCACAAAACCAGCATTGAACCGCTGCATGGCGGGCGTTTAATAAGGAATGGTCATCGATTGCCATACGCACCTGGACGACGACGGCGGCGCGGACAAACTGCTTCGCTCAATGGATGAAGCAAAAATCGATGCCTCAATTGTCATTGCTGAGACGCTGCCCGGAGAGATTTCGAATGCCGCTCAGGTGTTGGAGGCAGTCAACCAATCGGAGAGGCTGTGGGCGATCGTAAACTGCGTTTTCTCAAGAACTGTTGAGCTAAAGTACGTGGAGGAGCTGACGCAACTTTTGCTCGGGGACAGGGTGGTTGGGTTGAAGTTTTATTTAGGGTACGAGGAGTATTCGCCTAACGACGAGCGGTTGTACCAGCTATACGAGTATTGTGAGAAGCACGCTGTGCCGATCATGTTTCATACGGGGGTCCTCGAAGCAGGCAGCAGTGGTTTGCTTGAATATTCGCACCCTTTACAGGTTGATCGGGTGGCGACGCGCTTTCCCAATCTCACCATTGTCATGGCGCATATGGGCAACCCATGGCTCATCGACTGCGCGGCAGTCCTCGCGAAAAATGAAAATGTCTATGCCGACATGTCAGCGTTCTTTGCCGAAAACAAGTCGATCACCGCGCACGACGTCGAAGTATTCAAACAACGCATGGAACAGGTTCGCGTGTTTTTGTATTCCTACGACAAGTTTCTATTTGGAACGGACTACCCATTGTATTCGCAGAAGGAATATCTGGGAGCGGTGGAGGCGCTCGACATGCAGTCAGATGAACATGAACGAGTCATGTATGCCAACGCCGCGAGAGTATTCGGGATAGCTACTTCTTGATGTCCGCAACCTTTACGTTGAACGGCAACTGGTACAGCTTCTTCTCGAGACCATAATTAATCCGATTCAGTAGTGACGTCGGATAATCGAGCGACAGAAAATCCGATTTGGGCCGGTAATAAGCACCGGCAAACGAAAAGCCATCCACGTTTTTGTACATCGAATTGACGGCTTCATCGATTGAATCACTAGCCCCGGTTACGACCGCCAGGTTCCAGTCGTCGCCCACGGTCACGAGCCGGTTCCTTTCACGGCGGACATCCCATAGCCACAGATTCTTCTCAATCTCTGGTTTGTAATCGATGCGCACACCTTCGGGTGTCCGGCCAGTCTCCTCATCTGTGGCTGGATTCAAGAGCAACACCGAACTAGCCACGGTTCCGAGTTTGAACGGGTTCTCTTTTCGAACAACAGACGAAAAATAATGATCCACTGACGAACATTGAGCGAGCTCGGTGAACAGTGAGTTATAGCCAGGCCGGTTGGAACAGAATTCGCCGAAATATATTTGCCGGTCCGCTTATCGATGAGGAGCGAGGCATCCCAGTAAAACAAACCTTTGTGCTGCTTCGCCATTTCATCGACGATCGGCGGAAAAGCGATCGCGTTGATCTTGTCGCCCATTTCAATCGGGAAGAGCAAATTCTGAGAGCACCCGGTCTGGATCGAAATATTCCCGCTGCCGAACGGTTTGTTTTCGAATTCGAGCACGACAGCCAGCGGCACGCCATCGTAATATATTTTCTCCGGCGTTATCTCGACCGCGGCATTGATTAACTGTTCGAGGATGAACCCGGCAGAGTTATAGGCCGCCTCGTTCTCTTTCAACGTCTCGATGATCTGTCTCGCGGCGAGTTTCGGGTCGTCAACATCCGGGACAAAAGTCTTCACGCTGTCATCCTGACCTTTGAGCACCCACAATTGCTCTGTCGATTTCAGGAATTCAAGCGCCTCCAGCACATCCTTGAATGGCTTTACGTCGGGCACGTGCAGCCGCGGATAATGCTCACGCACTAATTGCTTCGCCTGATCGCGGTTCTGTTCGAACAAGTAATCGGCTTCGGTGGGAAAGTTGCCGTGGAATAATTTCGGTCGAAGAATACAAAATACTGTTCAGGCTGCTCGTGGCGCCGCATTTGCTTGATCAGCAGGTCAGCGCGGCGCTTTTCAACCAACCCATTGAACAGAGCCAGCCGGCGCCGCTTCGCCTCGGGATTTTCCGGCCGCAACTCACCCTCCTTGGCAGAATGAATCGCCGCTTTATCGTCGACCATCCCTACGAAAACTTCGCAGCCTTCCTGCTGGAGTTTGTAGGCGATGGGTAATGCGTCTCCCGAGTAGGTAAATATTCGGTATTTCATTGCCCGTGAGCGAACGTTTGATGATCATTCAACGGTCGTATTTTTTGCCACATGCCAATGTTTTTCCAGACCAGCGCGTTATTGGTTCAAGTCCGGTTCAAACTTTGCGCGTGCAACGGAAGCCTAGATGCGCGCGCAGTTCCATAAGTTTCAGACTTGGAAAGACACGTAAACGTCCCCGGTGGGAATGGAGCCGACGGGAGTCGAGCGACATGGACGAAGCCCCGTGGGGTGAGCGAACGGGAGCGAGCGAATCAATCGAAGCCTGGACGTACACACATTCCATGGAGAGTTCTCAGGCCCCAAAAAAAATCACATAAACGTCCCCGGCGGGAATGGAGCCGACGGGAGTCGAGCGACATGGACGAAGCCCGTAGGGTGAGCGAGCGGGAGCGAGCGAATCAATCGAAGCCTGGACGCACGCACATTCCACAGAGAGTTCTCAGGCCCCAAAATTACATAAACGTCCCCGGCGGGAATCGAACCCACATTTAAGGTTTAGGAAACCCTTGTTCTATCCGTTGAACTACGGGGACAACTTCTTAATGTGTAGTTACTTGTTGCCATTTAAAGGCCAGATATGCGGCCTCGCCTTGTATGGAACTGTCAGTCATCCGAGGAAATGTCGCCGATCGCACGCGCTGAAGATAGTTCGTGAGCGCTTGAACGGAAAGGGCAGATTCAAGCTTCCGGACTATGTCGATGGAAGCGCGTGCGAAAATATTTTGAGCTTCCTGAGACCGCAGAGACTTTTCGTGCAGGCTGAAACAGTTAAAACCTCGGAAAGACAGCGATGCACATCGATGGCGCTTTGGCCGAAGATGCGTTGCGCGCTTCGGATGTGCTCAAAGTGACGCCTTACATCTTATTCGACGCTGCGTCTCAGCGATCAATTCCAATGGTCGAACGATGTGCATTGCAGCCGCGGGTTTGACCACGCTCGCACAGTAAAAGCTGGAGCCCTCCTATTGGGTCCGTACCGACGACGCCATTGATGCGCACGTCGCTGTCATCGAGCAAAGACGACGCAGCGCGACTATCAACGAGTAGCAGATCCAAGTCATCGAGAACCGTCGCGTGAAGGGCCGATGTCGATCAGTGGGTCTAATCGCTCAATATTGGAGCACAAACGCAAAACAATTTTCGCGCCGCTTTGAACGCGATGTGGACGTTTGCCTTGTGCCGCGGCCATGCGGACGCAAATGTGATCCGGTTCGTTGATAAATGTTCGGTGGTCCACGACCACCTGCCGACTGTCTGTGTCGAACAACTCATAGAGAGTGTTCGCGGCGCCGCCGGAATACACTCTGCACGGTGAGATCGTAGCGCCGCCCAATCCTTCAGATTGGATGCCCCAAGCTACAATGGCGGCCGGTGCTGTCGAAAAATGGCCGCAGCACATGTTACGTCATTCGTTTGCCAGCACGCATTACACTTTCCATAGAAATCCAGCTGGCAATGCGTTGCTACCCGGCCGCCGCGCTTACATAGCATAATACTATCGAAACGATCTAATCTGAGTCTTAGTTACAAGGCGGCCTAACGATAAACTACGCACATGATTTTCACCGACTATCTACTACTTGGCGCATTTGCGGCCGCCCTTCTTTACACAGCCTATCGATTGTTCCTGGGGTGGCTTGGCACGCCGTCTCATGAAATCGAGACCCAAACATCGGACATGCCGAATGACCACACCATCAGACCGCCTCTAGCCGTTCTGGGGACGCGCAATAACCAAGCGCCACTCTAGCGGCGTTCACAACTGTTCACGGCCAAACGCAGCCCGCAACCGCCCCGCCCAATGATGCCCAGATCGCCCAGATCGTTCTCACGGCCGACTCGGTGGACGTGGATTACGGCAACCTGGCGGTGAAAAAGACAAAGAACGCGAAAGTCAAAGCTTTCGCTGAGACAATGATTTGCGACCACACCTCAGTGAACAACCAGGCGACTTCCCTCGCTAAAAAGCTCGGAATAACTCCGGAAGCAAGCGATACGAGCAGGAGCTTGGAATCGGAAGGCGATAAAAAAATGGCAAAACTGAAAGCAATGCACGGCGCTGAGTTCGACAAGGCTTACATCGACAACGAAGTCGCCTATCGCCAATCAGTCATTGGCGCGCTCGACAAGGTCCTGCTTCCCAACGCAAAAAATGCCGAACTGAAAAACCTTCTGGAGAGCGGTCGGCCAATCTTTACCTCTCACCTCAACCACGCCAAAGAGGTGCAAGCCTCTCTGCGCTAAACCGCTTTGTTAACGACGACAGCTGCGCTCTCTCACGTTGAACGGGAGAGCGCAGCGCGTACTCGATCTGACGTTGATGGCGGCGCGCCGCAGCCGGCGTCCGATTTGACCATGGCACGCCGGCAAGGCATTCACTGTGAAGGACCGGCCCGGCCTGACCTGGCTCCTGCTGTGGGTTTGGACACGAAAAAAGTCAGGATTGTTTCTGGCCCCGTATCGTTGAGAACACTCGCCTGTTGGGGCGTCGTCATTTTTATCGCTGGCTTTCTCCACGGCAGACAAATGAGCGAGCTCGGGACCCGGCCTGCTGCTTCAGGCAGTCGCGAATCTGCGCCGGTCTCGCACGCCTCGACTGTTACTGCGCCTGCTCAGACAAAGGAAAGTAATGCCAGTGTTAGCACCGTAACCATTCGGCTAGTCAAGTTTTCCCCAGAAACAATCGAGGTCCGGCTTGGTCAGACTGCCGAATGGATTAACAATGACTTGACTCCGCACACTGTGACGTCACAAGGCACGGGAGACCTCAACTCAGGTTCGATCGACGCCGGAGCTTCCTGGCGACACACCTTTACGCAAGCCGGGACCTTTCCTTATTACTGCACCTTTCATCCTGAAATGAACGGCACCGTCAGCGTCAAGTAGATCCAGCTGCTTGACCGGTCGGTGCAGAACGTGTCTTGGTGTGCTATCTCGGTCTTCGACATTCGATGACGCGTTGTTCTTCATAGTACAAGGTTATCGGTCTGATCGAATATGAGTCTTAGCCAACTCAGGGCGAACGCCGACAGTGAACAAGAAAGAAGAAGAAATATGAATGGTGCATTACTTGGTTTAGCTGTCGTCGTCGCTATCGGTCTCGTCCTTTCGGCGGTCCTTTTCGTCGGAGGCAAACTCATTGAGGCCACCCCGACGCCCAGGAGAGCTTTTAGTTTGGAAAGACGCCATGCGCCGTGCACGCGACTCGAATTGGGCGATCATCGAAACGATCTGCGCAGTATCATGGAAGAAGCGTAGAACAATGTGAACGATGCTCTTCCCCGGTGCTAAAAGAGACTCTTGCTGTAACGGGGTGAGCGGATTCTACGCGCTCCGCTCCAGAAATTCCTTTAGCACAACCGCCTCGTTGTGTGCTTGATCCCTGGCGCCGTAGATCAGAGTAACGGTTCCTTCTTTAGCTTTGCTCTTTAGCAACTCGAGCTGGTCGCCGTGATCCTTGAGCTCGGTTTGACAACGGGCGCGAAACGTTCGCCACTTGTTGGGATCATGCCCGAACCATTTGCGCAGTTCCGTGCTCGGAGCGATGTCTTTCAACCAGAGATCAACCTCAGCCTTTTCCTTGGTTAAACCGCGCGGCCAGAGCCTGTCCACCAGAATGCGGGTGCCGTCATCCTTGTGCGGCAGTTCATATGCTCGCTTGAGTTTTAGTTCGTGTTTCACTTTTTCGCTGACCTTAGTAGCCAGTGAACTCTTCCGTCCGAGCGTTGTCCGCGTTAACTCGTGACTCAGTTAATACCTTGGGCATTGTAGCTACCATGAAGCTGTGGGCGGCCAGCGATGTAAAATTCCAATCATCTTTGTTGAACATGCCATAAACCGCCATGGCAACCCGATAACAAAAGACTATTGTTATGATCGTACATAAGTCTTAGTAACTCGATTGCGAGGCGTTTAATGTCTGTAATGATGAACACGCAAGTTAGACAGTTCCGCCAAGATACCGATGAGATTAACGATCCCATTTATGTCACCAGCCAGGACAAGCAGCGTCTCGAAGATTTGCTTATGGAAGTAGAGGCCTCCGATCCGCGCACGCATGGGGATCTGAAAGCTCTGACGGGAGAGCTGCACCGAGCTGTCATCGTTGATCCAAAAAATGTGTCGAGCGATGTGATCACGATGAACTCGCGCGCGGAGATGCGTGATCTTGAGACCGGCGAGACAGTTGCCTTCACTCTTGTTTTTCCGTCTGAAGCAAACATTGACGAAGAAAAGATTTCTGTGCTGGCGCCGATCGGCGCGGGAATGCTCGGATATCGCGTGGGGGATGAGTTCGAGTGGAACGTGCCCGGTGGATCACGGCGAATGAAGGTGACGAAAGTCGATTATCAGCCCGAAGCGGCCGGGGATTTCGACCGCTGAGTGCGGTTAGCTCGCCACAGCTCTCCAAAAAAAGAGTGTACAAACGCGCTAACATTTTGGTGGAGGGCATGAGTTTCGAGTGTGTTACAGAACGAAAGCGCCGGAACCCGATCCAGCCAACTTCAGCTTTCAGTTAGGCTGCGGCGAGGCGGCGCGAGTTCGTTGCGGATCCTGCTGACAATTGCGTCGATTCGCTCCGCCGGCACGTCGATCTCCTGCAATAAAGCTTCCGCTAGTGCTGCCGCGGATT
>QHOR01000062.1:15044-15484 GCA_003219395.1 Verrucomicrobiota bacterium
CAACCTCGCGCGCGGCCTGGATGATACGCAGGCTGGTGTCTGCGCGCGGCACCGTGACGATGAGGTAAGCCGCGGCATGGAGCCGCGCCGCGCGCAGGATTTCCGGCCTTCGTGCGTCGCCAAAGAGCGCCTGCTTTCCGCGGTGTTGAAGTTCGAGAACAACATCGACATTTGTTTCGAGGATCATGGGATTGATCTCGAACTCAGCGAGCAAGCGAGTGACCGTTTGTCCGACAGGCCCATAGCCGACGACGATTGCGCCGGGATCTTGCTGTATACATCTGATCGCCGCAACGTTCGCGCGTGCGCCGGGTTTTTCGCTGCGGATCGCTACCCAGGACCATTTCGAAATCCTCGGTTCCACAGCGAGCAGCAAACGGAATATCAGAGGATTCAGACCGATCGAGATCATCGCGGCACCCACCACGACGTTGTGGCCG
>QHOR01000255.1 GCA_003219395.1 Verrucomicrobiota bacterium
AAGCCTTGTTCTCGACATCACAAGTCGCCTCCATTCGATAGATCGTAGGCGGCCTCAACGTGATTTTCACGAGCGCGGCGATGGCCTCCGGCATAAAGCCATTTCCCCAATACGCCCGGGCAAGAACGTACCCGACGCCAGCGCGGTGCCCATCAGGACGTATCTCTATCATTCCAAGCAAATGCCCATCTTCCTTGCGTGTGATGACGTAAGGAAACGCAACCGAGCTCATCCATCGATCTTCGCAGACGGCGATGAATTTCTTGGTTGTGTCGATCGAGGTGTGAGGAACCCACACAAGGTATCGAGTGACTTCACGGTCCTGCGCGTACGTCTGGAATATGGGTTCAGCATCCGCCGCAACCGGACGGCGCAGATGGAGCCTTAGCGTCTCGACGGTATCTGGAAACACGCGACGGCGTCCTACTCCTCCAAGCGACCCGTGGTGTCACGGTCGCGCTCGTATCGTCTGGTGAGCGGAAACGGCGGCAACCAGGACTCGCGACGGACAATCCAGCTTTCGTAGGTTGGCCTCAGTTGGTCAGGGGCATCCAGGGATCCGAGGTTCACTTCGATTTCGTCAGCGGTGCGCGCGAAAACGGACGAGCCGCAGCGGGGACAGAAAAACCGCCCGGCGTAGTCGCGCGTTTCGCCTTCGATCGTCACCGCATCCTGGGGGAACACCGCGGAAGCGTGGAAAAGGGCCCCATGATGCTTGCGGCAGTCGAGACAGTGGCAAAGGCCGACCCGGTAGGGCAGTCCGGACACCACAAGTCGGACGTTGCCGCACAGGCAACCGCCGGTGAATCGCTCCATGCTGCGTCTCCTCGAAAATCAGCCGAGCGGAACAACGAGCAGCCGTATCACTGCGTCGGACAACGAGCGCTCTCAGATGCGCTAGCGCAAGACCTTGGAAAACCATTGTCGCGACGAATTAGGCGGCACGCCGTGCAGTTCCCCGAACAGAGAATAGCCGTGCTTTGCGTAAAACTCAGGAGCTTGAAATTGAAACGTACTGAGGTAAATGACCTCACACGAGCGTTCCTTAGCAATTCCTTCAGCTTGGCGTAGCAACGAACTGCCCAGGCCCTTTTTGCGATGTTGCGGCTCGACCCAAAGCAGATCGAGGTACATGCAGTGCCAGTGCAAATCCGCGCTCAGACCCGCGAGCAGCGTTCCATCGTCGTCGCGTACTGAGAGTCGAGAACCTATTTCGGCTGCGACCGCGCTTGCGTTTTCTTTCTCAATCGCCTGCTTCATTGCGGGCCCCATTCGTTCGCCTGCGATCTAACTTCGGCGTTCGCCAGCGGCAGCTGGGCCGCCGACCTGTACACGGTGCTTCCAGCGCAGAAGGCCAGCAGCATAGGCGACGTAATAGCCCGCAAGAGTACCGAAGATGACTAGCGTTAGCGGGCTACGAGCGAAGGCTCCTGAATCCGCGTGGAACGACCCATGCGCGGCGTAGACCTGAACGGCCCGGTAAGCCAGCCGGCCGATAAGGAGCAGTGAAAGGGCGACGCCCAGATGAGCGTTCGGCGTGTAGAACAAACCGATCGGCGACACCTCGAATTTGGTGAGGCGCAAGCCGTACCAGGCGAGCGCGCAACCCAGAAGCACGCCACCGAGCAAGGCTCCTGCCGCTTCGGGATGGTCGACTGAGGCAAAAAGCAGGAGCGCAAGCAAAAGCGGGAAGAGGACGACTGTCAGCCAGGGGCGAACCCTGGACAAGCGCTGACGACCGACCATGCGCTTGATGCGCGAATGCACGCGCCAGACGACCAGCGCCGCGATGCCGACCGGAAGCAGAAGAGTTATGGGATGCGTTAGATCCATGCGTGTGGGCGGCGTCTAACGCCCGCATTGTGCCGCGCGGTGCGCGCGGCGTAGCTGTGGCCTAACGCGTCGGTCAACAACGCGCTGTTAGGCCGCACGTGGATTTATTTAGCCGGGATCGTCGGTAGTTCACGCTTTAGTGGGCGTCCGCAGATAGCGGAAATTGAGGGCCAACTGCCCACCCGGTCCGTGCGCGGCCGCAAAGAGAAGACCCGCGATGAACGTAAAGTGATCGATGAAGAAGCCGAATTCCGCCTGACTTCCGCTCCAATGAGACGGACCGTGAAACGCAAGAGCGAGGAAGAGGACGTAGGCCGCCGCGAGCAACGCGGTTTCGGCGAAGAACGCGCCGGAGAGTAGGCCAACGGCGAGCGCAAGCTCGAACAGCGCAGCCAACCAGGCAAGAACCTTCGGAACAGGAAAGCCGGCCGATGCGATATAGGTCGCCGTGCCGTCGATATCCACCACTTTGAATGCCAGCGCCATGAGGAAGACCGCGGCGAATATCAAGCGTCCTACGAGAACGGCTACTGTTGCCCACGCGGGCGTATGCAAATTCGTCGTCATCGCCACTCCTCCCCCATCACTAGTAGCCGGTGCGTTCGCCCAATTGAACATTGACGTTTGCTTTGGCGCTCATTTGCGAGCCTAACGTCCGCGTTGTGGCGCGCTGAAGAAGGCGCGCCTTAGCGCCGCAGTGCAAGCGTCGCTCACCAACGCGCAGTTAGGCCTATCTGTTGTGAAGATACCGACCCACATTGTCCAGCAGCTTTAGGCGGCACGATCAGCCTTCCTTATTTCAAACAAGGAGGTGTTTGCGAACCTCGAGATCTTGGAATGATTGTGGTTAGTGAATTTCTCGACTAGGGCTAGATCATGCCTGGTTCCGACGAAAGCCAAAGCCGTGAGCGCGCAGCAAACAATCTCTGGCTCTTCTGACATCAGAGTTTCCAATGCCACCTGCCTAAGTCTCGCCGGAAACGTTGGGTCCCCATCCGTCTTGTCTTGGATGTGTTCGCGCTGAAAGTCCATGAACCGCGGCCGCGACAAATCCCATGGCATACCTTTCAGGAGAAAATCTCGGACAACGATCAAATCGTCATCGGACATGGCGTCTATGGGGCCTAACGTCCGCGGTTTGCCGCGCCGGACGAACGCGCAGCGTGAGGTAGCCGTCGGTCAACGACGCGGTGTTAGGCTGGAACGTTCCCACTACTGCAATCCGCGCTTCATGTAGCTTTCAAAATTCTCGATGTACTCGGAGATATTTTCCTCGAGCATTGCTCGGTACTGCGTGACTAAGTATTCCATCGCCTCGTTCTTCGCAGCCTTCATTTCCGCCGAAGAACTAAACCCGCAGGCAGTCAACCAGGCGCCGAAGCGGGCTGTCGCATACATCAGTGACGCACTCACCTTCCCCTTGCCGATGATCTCGCACTGCTTGTTTGCGAGGTGGATCACTGCATCAGCACGGTTGTAGAAGTCATCATCGACCGTCATCGGAAATTCTCCGTCGGCCTACGTAGAGGTGAGCAACAGGAGCGACCGCAGGGAGTGGACGCCGGTGGGCGTCCGTGTCGACCGCCAGGTTAGATCTCACCGCCCACATATGGAATGTACCGGCAGACCTGGCCTTCAGCAAACGGATCAAGTCCGGATCCATGAAACCGTAGTCGTCTGGAATATCGAGGCAGATGACGCGCTTGCCTCCAAGATTGCGCTTGAACTTCGAGCTGAGCTTGTTGCGGTGGGCCTTCTCCATCACGAAGATTACATCCGCCCACTCCTCAAGTTCTGGGGTGAGCGGGTTGTCCGCGTCGTTGTTTGTTCCAGCCGATGCGCATTCCATGTGCGGATGCTCAGAAAAGATCTGCTCCGCGGTTGGGCTCCGCAAACGGTTCCGACTGCACACGAACAACACACGCTTCATTCGTGAGATCTAACGTCCGCGCTCACCGGCGGGCCGAGCAAGGCGAGGCCCGTCCGAGTGCAGCGCGTTGTTAGGCGACATGACCCATCTCCGAGTCA
>QHOR01000289.1 GCA_003219395.1 Verrucomicrobiota bacterium
GAACGTCGTGAGACAGTTCGGTCCCTATCTGCCGTGGGTGTTGGAATGTTGAGAGGATTTGCCCCTAGTACGAGAGGACCGGGGTGAACGTACCTCTGGTGGAGCAGTTGTCGCGCCAGCGGCAGTGCTGCATAGCTATGTACGGACGGGATAACCGCTGAAAGCATCTAAGCGGGAAACCCACCTCAAAACGAGCATTCCCTTGAGAACCGTGGAAGACGACCACGTTGATAGGCCGGATGTGTAAGTGCGGCAACGCATGTAGCTTACCGGTACTAATCGTTCGATTGGCTTGATTGCTCTCATTTTCAGTGTCCATAGGGCCGATAAGGCCCGTGACCAGGTTGAAAATGATCCTCATGGTGAGGAGCGCGAAAGCGCGTCCTTAAACCATGAGATGAAAGACCAAACAGCTTGCTTCGTTTCCTTGTCCTTCGCCGGCCTGGTGGTTCTAGCGAGGAGCTTGAACCCGATCCCATCCCGAACTCGGCCGTTAAACTCCTCAGCGCCAATGGTACTATGGCTTAAGCCCTGGGAGAGTAGGTCGCTGCCAGGCCTGCCAAGGACAAGGAAATTCCTCTTTACGCGTCATGAACATGAAAACGCCGCTTCCCTTTTGGGAGGCGGCGTTTTTGTTTGGCGTTCTTGTTTGTCGAGGGGCCCCGCGCGCCAGCTCCTGTGCCGCATTGCTCGCGGTTCCGCGCCGCCGGCACCGTAGCCTTACTTCCGACAAACGCTGGAATTGTGCTCCGCTCGCCGAAGTGGAAGCCGTGCCATGAAGCCTTTCTGCCAGCATCTGCGATTAGCGCTGATCGCGATCTCCATTTCCTGGCCTGCGATCGCAATCGCGCAGCCGAAGCTGGAAATGCACCGCGTCGGAGTGAAGGCCGATGACGGCTCGGGCTGGCATCTCGCCGTCTCGAGCAAGGGATCCTTCTCGGTCCTGCTGCCGATTCCCTTCAACGATTTCACGACCAACGACGCCGCGACCGGTGAGACCACCTATGTGGTCGGCGGCAAGAGCTCCGAAGGCATCAAGTTTGCCGCCGTCGAGCTCGCGTCAAGCGGCAAGACGCCGCCGGATTTGGCTGCGATTCCGAAAACGCTCGCGGCGTCGCCGGCCAACAAGGTGTCCGACGTCAGCCGCAGCAACAAAGGCGATGCCGACGTTCTGACGCTGACGATGGCCAACGCCACAACCACGCTTTACATGCGAAGCATCCAGCAAAACGGCGTGCGCTACACATTGACCATCGAATTTCCCAACGCCTACCGCGACCTGGTCGCGGCCAACAGGGACAGATTCTTCGAGTCCTTCAAGCTCAAGGCGAAATCCTGATCCGCAGCCGCGGCAAATCTGACCGGTTTGTGATCGAACGGCCCTGATTTGCGCCGTGTCGCGCTCAAAGTTCATTGATCGTTCAGGTCGATTTCCGTACGCCTTTCCCCAGAAGACACGAAACTGCGCCATGACCCCGAGGAGATCCTATATGCGTGACTTCGTTCGTCCCATCGCTGCAGCGCTCTGCCTGGCCGCCGCCCTTTCCGTCGCCTCGACCGGGGGCGCGTTCGCGCAAGCCAAGCAGCAGATGGCGCCCGCGCCGAAGCAGCAAGCCGCTCCGCCGCCGCAGGCCGAGCAGCCGCAGCCGATCAAGCAGATGGTGCTGACCGACAAGCAGATCGAAGGCGTGCTCGCGGCGCAAAAGGACATGGATGCAGTCACCGACAATATCCCGGACAACGCACCGCCGGATCCGAAGCTCGACGCCAAGCTCGACGACGTCGCCAAGAAATACGGTTTTGCCAACTATCCCGATTACAGTGCCGTGGTCGACAATATCACCCTGGTGCTCAGCGGCATCGATCCCGCCACCAAGAAATACGTTGGCACCGAAACCGTTATCAAGGCTCAGATCGCCCAGCTTACGGCCGACAAGAAAATGCCGGCCAAGGACAAGAAGGAAGCGCTTGCCGATCTCAACGAGGCGCTGAAGCAACCGCAGCCGGCGGTCGAGAACAAGGGCAATATCGACCTGGTCATCAAGTACTACGACAAGCTGTCGGACGCGCTCGGCGACGATCAGAACTGACGCATTCTCGATATCAATCGATCGGCGGATCAAAAAAGAAGCCCCGGAGAAAATCTCCGGGGCTTTTCGTTATTTCGATGCGTAGCGATCAGGTGCGGGTGCGCATGCGCATCATGAAGCTGTCGTAGCCGAGTTCGGCGACCTGGTTCCAGGCATACGAATCATTGCGGAAGGCGACCAGACTCTCGTACATCTTCTTGAAGTGCGGATTGGACCCCGAGAGCTCGGTATAGATCTCGTTGGCCGCCTTGTAGCAGGCTTCCAGCACGTCCTGCGGGAACGGCCGCAGGATGGCGCCGGCCACCAGCAGGCGCTTCAGCGCAGCCGGATTGACGTAGTCGTACTTGCCGGTGACCCAGCTGAAGGTGTCGCGTGACGCCGTCTCGATCGCCGCCTGATAGTGTTTCGGCAGCCCGTTGAACTTCTCGGTGTTCATGACGTTGTGGCCCTGGCCGGTGCCTTCCCACCAGCCCGGATAGTAGTAGTACTTGGCGACCTTCACGAAGCCGAGCTTTTCGTCGTCGTAGGGGCCGACCCACTCGGCCGCGTCGATGGTGCCCTTTTCCAGCGCCGGGTAGATGTCGCCGCCGGCGATCTGCTGCGGCACGCCGCCGACCTTGGCGATGATGGTGCCGGCAAAACCACCGACGCGGAATTTCAGGCCCTTGAAGTCGTCAATCGACTTCATCTCCTTGCGGAACCAGCCGCCCATCTGCGCGCCGGTCGAGCCGGTCGGAATGGCGACGGCGTTGTATGGCTTTAGAAGATCGTTGAGCATCTCGGTGCCGCCGCCGAAATGCAGCCAGGCGATATGCGAGCGCGTGTTGAGACCGAACGGCAGCGAGGTGCCGAAGGTGAAGGCGGGGTCCTTGCCCCAGTAATAGTACAGCGCCGTGTTGCCCATCTCGACCGTGCCGTTCCCGACGGCGTCGAGCACCTGCAGGCCGGGCACGATTTCGCCGGCGGCGAAGGGCTGGATCTGGAATTTGCCGTCGGTAACGTCGAGGACGCGCTTCGCAGCCGCCGTACAGCGTATCGAGCGCCTTCGGCCAGCTCGCGGCCAGGCGCCACTTGATCTCGGGGTTCGACTGGGCGATCGCGGGCGATGCCACCGCGCTCGCGGCGAGACCGACGCCACTCACTTTCAAGAAATCACGACGTTTCATGCGCTTCCTTCCCTCCGTTGTGCCGATGCCTCGACGAGGGACAGCGATCTTGTGTCGCTTCGATCCGCCGACGGTCAGCGTTTGTTTTGTTATCTGAAACCTGGCTCCCGAAATCCCGATCGGAATTGGCGAAAACCGAAACCCTGAGACATTCCAGACTGCGCGCAGGATGGACAATTGGTCCCCGGGAATCAAGGCCATAGCGAGGGCACATTCGGCCTGATCCCCGCACAACGCAGCTGCGAAGGGGAGCATTGGCGGCAATATCTTGCACCAAAGTCGTAGGGCGTACTGCCCGGCTGGCCGGACGAGCACCGCAGGCGTCAGGCTGCCGCGGCGGACGATCATCTGCTAGGGGAGAACGGTCCCGAATTTTGGGAAGGGTTGGGGTCTCAGCGATGGTTGCGATGGTTGCCAAGAAGGTCGTGGTCGCGGGCGCGACCGGTCTCGTTGGAAACGCCGCCGTGCGACATTTCGCAGGCGCAGCCGGCGTAGAGGTGATTGCACTGTCGCGGCGCAGGCCGCGCGAGTTGTACGGCGCGCGCCATGTGCCGATCGATCTCACCGATGCCGCCCAATGCGCCGGCGCAGCGAATGAACTTGCTGGCGCCACCCATCTGATCTACGCGGCGCTCTACGAGAGCCCGAACCTGATCGATGGCTGGCGCGATCAGCAGCAGATCGACACTAACGACCGCATGCTGCGCAACCTGATGGCGGCGCTCGAGCCCGCCGCCCCTGCGCTCAAGCACGTCGCGCTGCTACAGGGTACCAAGGCCTATGGCGTTCACGTCCGCCCGCTCACCGTGCCGGCGCGCGAAGGCCGTTCGGAAATGTACGAGCAGCCGAACTTCTATTGGGCGCAGGAGAGTTTTTTGCGCGAGCAGCAGGAGGGCAAGGGCTGGCACTTCTCCATCCTCCGCCCGGTCCTGATCGTGGGCCTCGCGATGGGCGGCGCGATGGACCTGATCCCGCCGCTCGGCGTCTATGCCGCGATGTTGCGCGAGCAGGGGCGTGATCTCGATTATCCCGGCGGGGCGCCGCGGGTGGGGCAAGCGGTCGACGTCGATCTGCTGGCCCGCGCGATCGCATGGTCCGGCGAGTCGAATGCCGCGCGCAATGAAGCCTTCAACGTCACCAATGGCGATGTCTTCTCCTGGGAAAACGTTTGGCCGGCGGTTGCGGACGCGCTCGGCATGAAGCTGGGCAGGGCCGTGCCTCTGTCGCTGGCGCGGGAATCCCGGAATTGGAGCGAGCCGTGGGACGAACTGCGGCGCAAGCACGGTCTCGTCTCGCCTGCGCTTGCCGAATTCGTCGGCCTCTCGTTCCAGTATGCGGATTACAGCATGCGCTACGGCCAGCCGGTTTCACCGAGATGATGGATACGGAAGCAATGTTCCGGAAATGGTTCGCGCAGGCCAAGGCGAGCAAGTTGTTGCCTTAAGCCTTCGATGCGAACGCCGCTTCCATCGCCTTGCGCGTCTTCACCGTGTCGTTGCCGGCGTCGAACGCGACGTCGCTCCAGCGTACGATGCCGCCATGGGCGACGTCGTTCTTGAGCTTGACACGATGGGCAAGGCCGATCGGCAGTGCGCCTGCCGCAAGACTCGCCTGCGCCGGCATCAGCTTGCCCCACACCGTGTAACCGCCTTCGCCGTCGAGCATCTCGCCGGCGCGCAGGGCCTTCTTCGCGATGGCGACGACATCGCCGCGAAATCCCTGCGGCTGGCCGGTCGGCTCCTTGCGCAGCGCTGCGGACAGGATCGAGATGTTCAGCTCCAGCCCGATCAAATGATAGGGCTTGTACATCGCGGCATAGCGCCCGCTTAAGTCGGTCTTCAGCCCGTACTGCCTGAAGCAATCGGC
>QHOR01000290.1:0-2605 GCA_003219395.1 Verrucomicrobiota bacterium
GCAAGAGCGAATTGAATGCGCATGAAAACAATTCGCGCCTGCGGTCGAAGCCGGATGAGCCAAATGCGCGGATGTCCATTTGTGCGTGCGTGTCGGACGATTGGTGCTGATTACTCGCTATTTCGCGCCGACGAGTGATCTATTGTTAATGCAAGCAGTGCCGCGACGGCTGCCATTCCGCCAAGAAGCAGGAACGATTGGACGTGCGTTCCAGTCCGTGCCTTTAATGCGCCGATCATCGCTGGCCCGGCGAAGCTGCCGAGGTTCGCAATCGTGGTCACAAGGGCTATACCGGCGGCAGCTGCCGGTCCAGTGAAAAACTGGGTAGGCATGGACCAAAACGGCCCATAACTGGCGCAGTGCCCCAAAGGAACAAGCGCCAGTGCAATAATGGCCAGCACTGGCTGACGCACCAGGGCACATCCAGCGAAACCGACAGCCATTAATGACAGTGGCACAGCTATGTGCAGCGCTCGTTCGCCCGTGCGATCCGAGTGATAGCTATTTAGAAGCATTGCCAGAATCGTCACCGCGCTGATTGCACCAATGACCAGACCTATCTTGAAATTGGTAAGGCCAGTAAGTGAGTTGATAACAAGTGGCGCCCAAAAGGAGTAGCCATAGAAGCCGGCTGCGACTAAAAGAAAGATGACGCCTAGCTTCCAAACGGTGGCATCGGTCAGCGCGACGCGGACATTCGGCCTTACAGGGCAAGCTCTTCGCTCGGCTGCAAGTGTTTCCATGAGCCAGTCGCGTTCTGGCGACGTCAGCCAGTTTGTTGTTTCGGGACAATTTTTCAGATAGAAAAGCACAACCGTTCCCAGAACCACTGCGGGTAGAGCTTCCAGCAGAAACAACCATTGCCAACCTGCTAACCCATGAAGTCCATTTAACTCCAGCAACGCTCCCGATACCGGTCCTCCTATCAGCCCTGTTACTGGCACCGCAGTCATGAAAGCAGCAATCGCTCGAGCACGATGCGCTGTGGGATACCACAGGGTTAAATAGTAAATAACACCCGGAAAAAATCCGGCTTCAGCTACTCCAAGAAGGAACCGCAGCAGGTAAAAGGCGGCGGGAGTCCGCACGAACATCAGGCTGGCGGAGATCAGACCCCATGTTATCATGATTCGCGAGATCCAAAGCCGCGCTCCAACTCGTTCAAGGATGATGTTGCTTGGTATCTCAAACAAGCAATAACCAAGAAAGAAAATACCCGATCCGAAACCAAACACAGTTGAGCTGAATCCAAGATCCGCGTTCATTTGCAATCCGGCGAAACCCACATTCACGCGGTCCAGCCACGCGATCACATAAAGCACAAAAAGAAATGGGATCAGCCGCCATGTCACTTTGCGCAGGGTGATTACCGGCAACCCATCTGTGGGAGCGCCGATTGGCGGCATCGATGTGGGCGCGTTGGTTGATTTCGTCATGTCTCGCGCAGCTTAGCCGGCCGCTGCTGCAATAACAGTGACGATGTCCTGCTTGCCATATGTTGAGTTCTCCATTACAAATCGCGTTTTTACCGCCACATGACATCCATCAAAACAGCCTCAGTGTTCATTGCAATTATCACTTCGATTACGGCTGTCCACGCAAGCGTGCCTATTATCGTTAACACTCCTATCCATCAGCGGGCGGTGATGAACTTATGTACCAAGGCTAGCCATCAGCTAGCCGATGGGGATGTTGCCGGCGCGAAGCTCAACATTGATGCGGCGCTTCGAATCGATCCCAAATTATGGCCAGCGCTCTACATTCGCGCGCAGATTTTCACAAAGGAGGGAAAATATGAGCTTGCTATTCAGGACTGCAATGAAGCGCTACGACAATATCCGGGCTGCGTGGAGGCTTCCCTGTTGCGTGCCAGTATCAAGGTGCGCGTTGGAAAATACGCGGAAGCATTGAAAGAGTTTAATTACCTGATTTCACTCCACCCTCGGCCTGTTACTCTCGCGAGAGCGCTAAGCGATCGCGCCTGGTTTCAGGCGACTTGCCCGGACTCGTCATTCCGCAATGGGCAACACGCAGTCAACGATGCTAAGGCCGCGTGTAGCATCATGGTGTGGAAGGACGAGGACATGATCGATACGCTTGCCGCAGCTTATGCCGAGACCGGTGATTTTGATTCTGCGACGCGTTACGCAGCACAGGCCCTGGCAATAAAGGGAATTGCGCCAGTCGACTCGAAACGCATTCAGCAGCATCTGACGTTGTTTCAGCGACGTCAGCCGATTCGATCATAGGACAGGATACCATTTCGAAATCGGCGTTGCGACCCGCCCACGCAATACATCCTTATCGAACGCGTCGTTCGTAGCCTTTGCTGCCTACGACGAGTGGTATTGCGATGATTAGTGGGTCGCTATTTGCCAATGAGAATCAGAATGCCAGCTGCCAGCGCCAGAATTCCCATTATAATCGTCGGGATGGTGATGTGAAACAGCAGAGTGATTCCGGCGAGAATCAGGTAGATAGCGAGCAGAAGCATTCCCAAGTTCCTGGTAATGTTCATCCGGGCTTTCTGAGGCAAAGGCAGCCCGTTTGCACGCTCTAAATTGCGCACTGTTGGACGTCACTGGATTTTCGACGGAATCAAAAT
>QHOR01000290.1:2639-5910 GCA_003219395.1 Verrucomicrobiota bacterium
GGAATCAAAATCGCGTCACTCATGCCGTGCAGAAACTTCTTGTCTGCTGGAACGATCGTCGCAAGGGCGCCTCGCAGTTTTACACGATCCGATTCCACAAAGAAGTAGGGGCAAAGTCGTACACGGCCTTTCATTGTCTTTAGATCGCTAGAACCGGGATCCCAGTACTGATGATCAAACAAACTGCCTTTGTGAAAGCGTTGCATGATGGTAGGCGACGATTCGAACGTCTGAAGCGCGTGGTTGATTCGTTTTTCCCATTCCGCGTGTGACAGGTCTGCACCGAGGGCGATACCGCGGCTGCCCCAGCCGAGCGGGGAAAAGCCGCTCACCTTCAAAAGAAGATCGCGATCTTTCTGACTGAACTTAGCGGCTTCGTGCCAGTCATGAACCTCCAGGCGTGGTATGACCGCGTGTTGTGGCAAGGGCGTTGGATCGAGCAGCCAGGAATAGGGAATCACTTCCTGTAGCTTGACGAAATATTTCTCACCCAGTTCGCGTCGCCAAAACTCGCGCAGCGGCTGCATCCAAAAAAGCGCGAACCACATCTTCTCTTCCAGATACGGCTTGATCGGCGGCGTGATGCTGATGCGACCCGGGAATGTTTGGCAGATCGAATAACTCGAAGAAACGGTACACGGCGCGTCCATCCGTCGGCTCATAATTTTCAGCGGCTACCACGCGCCAAGTTTCCGGTGACACTCGATGCTCGATACTGGATACTGGATTCCCAGAAGCGCTGTTGTCGCTTTTATCCAGCATCAAGTATCCAGAATCCAGCATCCGCTGATTCAACCGCGCGGCGACCCACTCCATTTCCGGCCGATACGTTGCGGCCTCTTGCGAGATAACGATGTCCCCGCCGTTTGGCAGCACAGTTCTAAATCCATCCAGCATTCCATCTGCACCGCCGATGATCTCGCTATCGAATGTTGAATAGGTCTGATTGAGCCAGCCGGTCAGTCCGATTCCGCCGGGCACGGAGTCGATTTCGGCAATGATGTAACCCTTGTCGGTCAGAATGAGATCAGGACGAATTACCCGCGGTAAATCGTCTCGAATTTCTTTGCGCCTCGAGAACTCAATCAGCTCTTTGGGTTTACCGGCATCGAGATAACGCGCTACCCACGCAGGTTGCTTGCCCCTGGTGCTCAGTTGATAGAGCTGATTACAGGCGCGCTGAAAAACGAACAGCCGATGTCCGAGTTGTTCCAGTTCAGCGACGAATTTTTTCTCTAGCGGAAATGCATCAGGCGAGAGCAGCCAGGCCTTTTCCGCGAAAAGACCTTCCTTTGGGAAAGCGGCGCGAAGAGTTTGCAGTCTGTCAAATTGTGTGAGCATTGAGTTGCGCAACTCTCAACTCTCAACAATCAACTCTCAACCATCGATCACCTTCCTGCCGCCATGCGCTTCAGCGCGAACTTGACCAGTTCCTCCGCTGATTTCGCTTCGCCTCTCTCCTGCAGGTCGCGCACTGTTTTATGTGCATCGATCTGTTTGTACCCAAGCGCGATTAACGCGAGCACGGCCTCGTTGGCTTGCTCTTCCTCAGGTGTGGGCGCGTGCGCAGCACTGGCTGCTTCCCAGGCAGCCGCCACTCCCAGCTTGTCTTTTAATTCCAAAATGATTCGCTCCGCTGTTTTCTTTCCTAGCCCGCTGATTTTTGAAATTGCGGCCACATCGGAGTTCACCACGGCGGCCTTAAAATTAGTCACGCTCATTCCGCTAAGCACTGCCAGCGCGAGTTTCGGCCCGATGCCGCTTACATTGTTCACCAGTAATCGGAAAAGATCGCGCTCAGCGGCAGTCATGAATCCGTAAAGCACGTGCGCATCTTCGCGAACCGCCAGGTGCGTGAGAATGCGAATGGACTGCCCCGGTTCCGGAAGGCGATCGTAGCTGGAAAGCGGGATAAGAACTTCATAGCCGACGCCGCCGACACTAACGATTGCATGCGTAGGCAAAGCGCCCACCAGTTTACCATCAAGAAAGGTGATCATGGAGATCGTTGAAACGATGAACCGGTGAAGCGTTAAGGTGGGGGAATGTGATCTTTGTCATTCTGAGCCGACGTGAAGCATCCAGCTACTTCGACCAACTTAGCAGTCAAATAACATCATAGACCTTTAGCTGTTTTGGCACGGAAGCTAGCACCTCTAATGCGATTGAAGTAGCTGGATGCTTCGCTTTGCGCAACATGACAGACGGAGAAAACCGCTTCAACGCTTAAACACTTCAATGATTATTCCTGCTTCAGCACCAGCGTGAGATCAACCTGCTTCCCTTTCGCAATGTTGAAGCCACGGGCGGGAAAAGATGTCCAGGTCTGGGGATGATTCGGAAAAAGCGTCTGGACGAGTGATGTTGGTACAATGACAAAACGGGGGCCAGGCGCAGACATGAAATCGATCACGTTTTTTCTGTTAAGCCGCTTGAGAAAGCCTTGCACGCGACTACGAAAATACCAGACTATGCTCGGTTCTTCGAACTCGACGGAGGCAAATTGCATGTTCGGCTGCAAATGCGCGCGCGATTGCTGAAAAAGCTCGTACGCGGGAAAAAATCGGGCAATCAACGGCGGGACGGTCAACGCAATCGCAACCCACAAACATGCGCTGGCCGTAGCGACGGCTCGAAATGACGGGCCGTGATTTCTGCTCGCGCTGACTCCTTGCCAGTATCGCGCAAGCAGCAGCGCAAGCAACGGAAAGGCCGGCAAGGTGTAATGGGGCAATTTTGTTGCAACCAATGTGAAGATCACAAAAACTGTTGCGATCCCGACGACAAGATACTTATCCAGCCGGCTTCCGCTGTAACCGGGATCGGCGAGCCCAGCTTTTCTATGTGTCCACAATTGCCGGATCAACCACGGCAATTTGATCGACCATGGAAAGAAACTGACGAAGATCGTTACAAAATAGAAGGGTAAGAGCAGCAGATACATGGCGAATGAGCTCGCTCCGTGACCTTCCATGGTCGCGAGCGATCGACTAATAACATGCCGTCCAATTCCAATCGCCAGGAATTGGCCGTGAGTTTGAATCAGCGCCGGAATTCCCCAGGATGCGGTAATCGCTAGCATCAGCAGAATTCCACGCAGCACTTGAAGATGCCCGGCCAACTGCCAATCCCGCTCAAGAATAATTATTACTCCTAGAGTGAGCAGCGGTAGCCATGCAATCGGCCCCTTCGCCAAAAAACCAAACGCAAGCGCGAGATAGAATATCCACCACCAACTCCGCTGAATATTGAACGTAGGGCTTTGAGCGTT
>QHOR01000063.1:0-8468 GCA_003219395.1 Verrucomicrobiota bacterium
AAGAGCTTGAGCAAACGATCCGCGCGGCAAAGGAAGTCGGCGTGGAACCGCACATCGGCATTCGCGTCCGCCTTTACAGCAAAGGCGCGGGCAAATGGGCCCCGAGCGGAGGCGAGAACGCGAAGTTCGGTCTCGATACCACAAGTCTCATCGCCGCGAGCGAAATGCTGAAGGCCGCGGGCCTGGCGCATTGCCTCAAACTCATTCACTTCCACGTTGGGTCGCAGGTTCCGGACATTTCAATTATCAAGCGCGCGGTCCGCGAAGCGGCCCGTTATTACGCAAAGATTGCCAAGCTTGGGCATGAACTCGGATATCTGGATGTCGGCGGCGGGCTTGGCGTCGATTACGACGGCTCGCGTAGCGACTTCGATAGCTCGGCAAATTATTCGCTCCAGGAATACGCCAACGATGTCGTGTGGAATATCATGGATGTTTGTGACTCGGAAGGCGTCCCGCATCCAGCGATCGTGAGTGAAGGCGGTCGCGCGATCGTGGCGCATCATTCCGTACTAGTGATGGAAGCGTTTAGTTCCATCGAGAAAACGGCGCCGAAGTTGCGCGTTACCGCGAGCGAGAAAGATCACAAGCTGGTGGGCGATATCCTCGATGTGAAACAACGGCTTAAGCGTGGCAATCGGCTTGAGAGCCTGCATGACATCCGGCAGATCAAGGAGGAAGCGCAACAGACATTCGAATTTGGTCTGCTCGATCTCGAATCAAAAGCAAAGATCGACACCATCTACTGGCAGCTGGCACAGCAGATCGTGAACATGCATCGCGGCTTGCGTTTCATTCCCGAAGAAGTCAAGCAGCTCGAAACGACCTTGGGTGACCAGTACATCTGCAATTTCTCGGTTTTCCAATCCCTGCTCGATCACTGGGCGCTTGGTCAATTGTTTCCGATCATGCCGATCCATCGGCTTAACACGCCGCCCGATCGTCACGGAATGATCGTCGATATCACGTGCGATTCTGACGGAAAGGTCTCGAAGTTCACCGATTTACAGGATGTGCGTGATACGATCCCGCTACATCGCATTGTGCCCGGCGAAATGTATTACCTCGGCGTGTTCATGGTCGGCGCGTATCAGGACATCATGGGTGACCTGCACAATTTGTTTGGCCGAGTAACCGAGGTGCACATTTTTCTCGATCCCGATGAGGAGTCCGGCTGGTACATCGAAGAAGTGATCGGTGGCAGTACCATCGGCGAAGTTCTAGCCATGACGCAGTGGGACAAAGTCGAGTTGATGCGGCTGCTCAAGACACAGGTCGACGACGCCATCAAAACCGATCGCCTTAAGCCTAACGATGCCATGAGACTGTTGGATGATTACGAGCGGCTTTTGCAGGAGTACACCTATCTCTCGCTTAACGGCGTCAAATTGCCGCCGCCATCTGGCAGTTGGCTTCCGCTAAGTTGATGTTACTCGTTTAGCGCAACTCTGGCGGCTCGGAAAACTCCGGCTTCCATCGAAGTGAATCGTGATTTTTACGCGCGGTTGCTGCTTGCCCCGGGCGTAGGGAATATCTAAAAATTCCATCCTGTTGAGTGGCGCGATCGAGCTGCAATCGGCGGCTTGAACGCATCACGAATGCCATGCTTTTTAACTCGCTCACGTTTGTCGTTTTTTTCGCACTCGTCGTCGCTCTGTACTGGAGCATCCATGGTTGGAAGCTGCGTAAAAATCTGCTCGTCAGCGCGAGCTATATTTTTTACGGCGCATGGAACCCCCCTTTTGCCGTGCTGCTGTTCGCCACCACCGCCATGGATTTTTGGCTGGGCCGGCAAATAGCCAAGGCGCAAACCCCACCTGGTAAGCGACGCTGGCTCGTGGCGAGTGTTTGCATGAATCTGAGCATGCTCGGTTTTTTCAAGTACGGGAATTTTCTGCTTCAAAATTTCCAATGGCTCATTGAGCGCTTCGGTATCATTTATCGTCCACCGCATCTGGACATTTTGCTGCCCGTTGGAATTTCCTTTTACACGTTTCATTCGCTCTCTTACACGCTCGATATCTATCGCGGTGTGCTGAAACCGACCCGCTCGTTGCGCGATTTCGTGCTCGCGGTTTCATTTTTCCCCCAGCTGGTCGCCGGACCGATCGTTCGCGCCGGCGATTTTCTTCCGCAGCTCGTTAACCCGCCCACGTTGAAAGTCGGACAATTCTGCTGGGGGCTGCTTCTGATGACGCTCGGGCTCTTCGAGAAAGTCGTCCTCGCAGACACGCTGCTGTCCGGGTCGGCTGACCACGTTTTCAGTTATCCCGGACCGCTCGTCGCGCTGGATTCGTGGCTTGGCGTTATGGCTTTTGCCGGACAAATTTTCTTCGATTTCGCCGGTTACTCAGCATGCGCAATCGGCGCCGCGTTGTGTCTGGGATTTCATCTCAAGGATAATTTCCGATTTCCCTACGCCGCGATTGGGTTTTCGGATTTCTGGCGCCGCTGGCACATTTCGCTTTCCACGTTCCTGCGCGATTACCTCTACATTCCACTCGGCGGCAACCAGGTGCGGCCGGTCCGCGCCACTTCCAACCTTGTGATCGTCATGTTTGTTGGGGGTCTGTGGCATGGCGCGGCATGGACATTTGTCGTCTGGGGTCTGCTTCACGGCTCATATCTTGTGATCGAGCGCGTGGTCCGCATTTTCTGCACTGATCTACGATGGCTCAATAATCCGATCGGCTGGGCTGCGGGGGGGGTCGCCACATTGTTCGGCGTTTGCATTGCCTGGGTTTTCTTTCGGGCGCCGGACTTTGCGGTCGCAAGCCGCATGTTGAGCGGAATGTTTGGAGGACATGCGCGCGGGGACGCGATCCTTTCCACGCGCGAGATAGTGCAGGTTGGCAGCGTCGTGTGCGGAATGATTGCAGCGCACTGGCTGCTGCGCGACAGCAGCATCGAAATTGCGGTCACGCGATTGCCGCGATGGGTGATCGCCTCGACTTGGGCGTTCATGGCTTGCGCCATTATTTTTAATCAAGGACATGGCAATGCGTTCATCTATTTCCAGTTTTAAAAAGCGTCTCCGGTTGCCGCGGTTGTTTTTCCGAAAACCATCGCGCGAGGAAGAAATTCATGGCGGACCACCGCTGGAATTTATGCGGCCGATTCCGCCAGTGCCCTGGCGCGGTATCACAGTTGCGGTTGTACTTGTTGTTCTCGGCGCGACAATGGCATGGGAAGTTTACTGCCGTTCGCTCGGATACGGCCCGACCCTGAACGATAACGAAGATCTCTGGACGTTGCGTCGCCGTCATGTTGCGCCCGAATCGCTCGTTGTGATCGGCGACTCCCGCGGCTGGTACGACGTTGATCTTGATGAAATACAAAAAGGACTTGGTAAGCGTCCGATCCAGCTCTCCATGGGTGGCAGCTGCGCCTATCCGGTCCTCCAAGATTTGGCTAACGATCAGACATTTCATGGCACGATCATTTGCAGCTTCGTCCCGCGCTTGTTTTTAGCGCCGCCCGGAACGCCCCCCGCGGAACGCGGCGAAAAGGCCGTGCACCGTTTTCATAACCAGACGCTTGCTCAACGTGTGAGCGAATATCTCGCCTTCCCATTGGAAGAACACGTCGCGTTTTTAAACCAGCAGGACCTGACCTTGGACGACTACCTGAACAAATTGCCGTTCCAGAATCGGCCAGACGCGCTCCTCCCCCCGCGCCTTCCGCCCTATTTCGGAACGGTCGACCGCGAACGCCGCGCGCGGATGATCCAAAAATGTGCGGAGCCAAATAGCGAACTCGCCCACCGCATCCAGCAGATTTGGATCCCGCTGTTCACGCCACCGCCACCACCCAGCTATATACCTGAGGAGGTCTTCTTCGCACAAATGAATAAAGCGATCGAAGAACGATTTCGTGACGTCACTGCTGCAGTAGAAAAAATCCGCGCCCGCGGCGGCAAAATTGTTTTTGTACGCTTCCCAAACAGCGGCGACCTCAAAGCGCTGGAAGACCGCGACACCCCTCGCGAAAGAACCTGGGAACCGCTTTTGAAAATGACCCGCGCGCCTGGCATTTACTATTCTGATTTCCCCGACCTTGCCGGGTTCAATTGTCCGGAATGGTCACACCTCTCAGCCGGCGACTCCGTTGAGTTTAGCAAAAGGCTGCTTCCGCATTTGCGGGCGGCGCTTGGAATGTAAAATCAATCCGCCGCCTTATCACGATCGGCCGAGCCGACATTCTTGCCTCGCGGCCGTCTACACCTGGCAATCCCCAATGAAGTCGAGGAATGAGCGACTAGGAGCGAGGCGACATGGACGTTTGCACCGCGATGGTAGAGGCGAGAGAGTCAGGCAGAGGAAATGAGTTAATTTGAGTTTGTAAACATGACAGATCTTTCTCCAACTTCGATCAGGGACGCTTTGCAAAGCACCGCGCCAATCGATTCGACTCAGGTGCAGGGGTGGGTGCGGACGCGCCGCGATTCCAAAGATTTTTCATTTATCGAGCTGAACGACGGCTCCAGCCTCCGCAACTTGCAGATTATCGCTAAGAACACATTGCCGAACTATTCGGCTGTGCAACGGCTCTCAACGGGAGCGTCTCTCACCGTCAATGGCGCGCTGGTCCCATCGCAAGGTAAAGGGCAAAAATGGGAACTGGTCGCGGACAAAATCGAACTCGTCGGCGCTGCAGACGATAGTTACCCCCTGCAAAAGAAGGGCCACACGCCTGAATTCCTGCGCGAAATCGCTCACCTTCGTCCTCGCTCAAATCTGTTCAGCAGCGTCTTTCGCGTGCGAAGCAGGCTTGCGTTTGCTGTTCACCAATTTTTTCAGGAGCGGGGATTTGTTTACGTGCATACCCCGATCATCACCGGCAGCGACTGTGAGGGAGCCGGAGAATTGTTTCGTGTGACAACGCTTGATCCGGCAGATGCCGGATCGCGAACAGCCAAAGGCGAAATCGATTATGCCAAAGATTTTTTCGCTCGGCCGACTTATCTGACCGTTAGCGGCCAGTTGGAAGCGGAGGCATTCGCGCTGGCTTTATCGAAGGTCTACACATTCGGCCCAACTTTTCGCGCTGAGAACTCCAACACGTCCAGGCACGCAAGCGAGTTCTGGATGATCGAACCGGAAATGGCCTTTTGCGATCTGAAGGGCAACATGGATCTGGCCGAGGAGTTTGTTAAGTACCTCGTCGCCGACGCGCGCGAACATTGCCCGGATGAGATGGAACTCTTCGGCAAATTTGTAGACAAAGAATTGCTGGCGCGACTTGATTTCGTCATAAATCGCCCATTTCAGCGGATCACCTATGCTGAAGCTGTCGAGCTGCTGAAAAAGAGCGGAGAGAAATTCGAGTTCTCGATCGATTACGGGTTCAATCTGCAATCGGAACACGAACGCTGGCTCAGCGAGAAACACTTTCAGTGTCCTGTCACCGTTTTCAATTATCCGAAGGAAATCAAGCCCTTCTATATGCGTTTGAATGACGACGGGAAGACGGTGACCGCAATGGATTTGCTCGTGCCGGGAATCGGCGAAATTGTCGGCGGCAGTCAGCGTGAGGAGCGGCTTCAAGTGCTGGAGGAGAATATGCGCCAGCACAACATGGATCCGGCCGATTACAAATGGTATCTGGATCTGCGGCGTTACGGAACTGCGCCGCACTCCGGGTTTGGGCTCGGCTTCGAACGAATGCTCATGTTCGTTACCGGCGTGCCGAATATCCGAGACGTCATTCCATTCGCGCGCACCCCCGGGAGTGCCGAATTCTGATTGACGCGATTAGCGTCAGTCTCGCAGACCGTCGGCGATCTATTTTTTGATTGCGGCGGCTGGTTGCAGAATGATCAGCGCCGCCGGTTTTACGCTAATCCTGATTTCATCCGACGATTTCTTTTTGTCCTTCTGCCAAAGCTTATCGTCGAAATGGATCGTTGATCCCTTCCAAGTTATCCGTAATTTGCGGAATCTTTGCGCCGGCAACGGCGACTTGCACTTTTCGCCAGCCACGCTTGCGTCCAGATGTTCCTTCAACAGCGCGCGGTCGGTCGGGCGCGCACAGACAAAATCGAATCGCCCATCCTTCGTCGCGGCGCTTGGCGCCAGGTGAAGCGCGGGACCTACCGAGCGAATGTTCATTGCTTCCCAAAGAATGTACTTACCGGAGATATCTTTTCCGTCGATCTCGATTTTCCAGGGGCGAACGCAGTAATCGTCAAGCATTCGTCGTAGCAATGCCGCATGCCGCGCCATCTCCTGTTCCTTCGAAAGTTTTTCAGCTTTCTTTTTCTTTCCTTTTTTCCCTTTCTTATGGGCTTGCCGGATGTAATCCGCCAGCAGTCCTCCGCCTCCAGCTTCAAAAAAATATTCTTTGCCACAGGGTCCAATCGCCAGTCCAACGTCAAAGACGCGTTTCGTGCCATTTTCAAGATTTGCGACAATTTCCTCGGGAGATGCTATGAACCCGAGGGTCCGCGCCAGATTATTGGCCGTGCCAAGCGGCAGAACGCTCAATGGCACGCCACTATCAATCAGGCGAGTGGCGACCTTTCCAACTGTTCCGTCCCCACCGGCGGCCAGGACCAGGTCAGTGGGTTGCTTCAGGGCCTTCTTGAAGCCGCGTTCTTTCGTGGATTGATAAATTGCATCATGCCCGGCTTCAGCCAGCGCTGCCATCAGTTGATCCTTGCCGTGCCTGGCATCGCCGGCTTTCGGATTATGCATCAACGTAATTCGCATCCGAAGTTGTAATCGAAAATGCTCGATCGTTCGGCCGAAGACAACGTGAGATACGTTTTTAAATAGAGAAGATGCGAATTCTGATTTCGAACGACGACGGCATTTACAGTCCGGGCATTGCTGCTCTCGCCAAAGTCGCGTCGCGTTTTGGCGAGGTGCGCATTGTGGCCCCGGACGTCGAACAATCTTCGATGAGCCATGCCATTACGTCGTCACGGCCGCTGCGTTACAAGCGAATTCGCCTGGGCGACTTCGAATCCTATCGAGTCAATGGCACTCCAGCTGATTGCGTTGCTCCGGGATCAATCTCGGTTTGAATCTCGGCAATTCCTGCTGGCATTCCGGTACTCTGGCGGCTGCAAAACAGGCTGCGCTGCTCGGAGTGCGTGCCATCGCTTTCAGCACATCGGTGAGCGAAAACGAGGAACCAGACTTCGCCAGGCTCGACTCTTATGTCGCCACGGTCATTGATATGCTGCTCGACGAAAAAACCATGCCCCTTGTTAACGTGAATTTGCCGGATAAACCACGGGGTATTCGCTGGACCCGCCAGTCTGTGCGGCAGTACGATGGCAAAGTTGTCGCCAGCAAAGATCCAATGGGTCGGCCAATTTTCTGGTTCACCGTCATCCCCCTGCAGGGAGCCGAGGAAGGCACCGATCGATGGGCGATCGAACACAATTGGGTCTCAATCACTCCGCTCCGCCTCGATCTGACGGACGAAAAAGAACTCGGTCGGGCATTGGCTCTTCATCACACCCCAGCAATAGGCGCGAAACCTTCGGGGGATGGCCAACGAAAGAGTGCAGCCTCTCGAAGCAGCACAAAAGAACACGCGAGAACTTTGGAAACGACCAAGAAACGCCGCCACAAAAGGACCTGAATTTCAAGAGGACGACGAGGTTGCCCCGTCCGGAGATCACCGGTGCGCTTCTTTTATCCGCGTAAACTCAAGCTTGGAACCACCCGGCTCTTCCAACGTCATCTGGTCGCCGGAAATTTTCATCTGGTAAACGGTCGTTGCGAATGGCGTCTCGATTTTGATTCGGTCCTGGTCACCGAATTTGTACCTGCCACGCACGTCCCCGACAAGAACAGCGCCATTGGCGGAAAATTCCCACAGCATTGCATTTGATGCTCCCATCAGGCGCCATTTGCCGACAATCGTGGAGCTTCCACAGCCAGACATCGCGAATGCTAAAGCGATCACGATTACTCCTAATCGCGGCTTCAACTGAAAAGATTTAAACCGCATGACGTAGCGATTTATAATCAGCTACGTCATCATGTCTACCTGATCGGCAATTGATCGCAGTGACTTACTTGTGTCTTGATTCTGACAGCAGTGTGCCCCTTTTGATTATGACGCAGACCTGAAGCTGCTCTCTTACGCGAACAATTCCTGGAAACCTATTTCTTTTTCGCCTCGCGCTTGGGTTCCGATTCCTTTTCTGTCTTCTTGGATTCGCCGGGTCGATATTCTTCCTGCTCAGCTGCTGCGAATGCTTTCTCCAGGCCGACCATGTCTTCGCCCGGACGGAGAATGTCGAGCGCTTCGGCTTCCTTGCGCAGTTGTTCCTCGGTGTAATTCGCGGCCTTGATCGACAATCCAATGCGACGCTCAACCTTGTCCACTTTAATGACTCGGGCTTCGACTTCCTGACCGACTTTTAGAACATCTTTCACCTTCGCCACGTGATCTTCGCTCAATTGCGAGATGTGCACGAGGCCATCGATATCGTCTTGCAGCTGCACAAA
>QHOR01000063.1:8511-8977 GCA_003219395.1 Verrucomicrobiota bacterium
ATCTTCGCTGAGTTGTTTGATCCCAAGGCTGATTCGTTGATTTACCTTGTCGATGTCGATCACTACAGCTTCGACTTCATCGCCTTTCTTAAAGACTTCACTGGGGTGATTGATCTTGCGGGTCCAACTCAAATCGGACACGTGAATCATTCCGTCGATGCCCTCCTCCAGCTCCACGAACGCCCCATACGCGGTCATGTTGCGAATCTTGCCCTTCACCTGACTGCCGATGGTGAATTTCTTCTCGATTTCATCCCAGGGATTCTGTTCGAGCTGGCGAAGACCCAGCGAAATTTTCTGTTCTTCCTTGTTCACGCCGAGCACGACAGCTTCTACTTCCTGGCCAACACTCAGGATGTCGGATGGCCGCATAATCCGCTTCGTCCACGAAAGCTCCGAGACATGGATTAGTCCTTCCACGCCCTCTTCGATCTCAACAAACGCGCCGTAGGGAACAAGATTGGTG
>QHOR01000063.1:9015-22454 GCA_003219395.1 Verrucomicrobiota bacterium
CCCAGCGACACGCGCTCTTTTTCCTTGTTGATGTCGAGCACGATGACTTCCAACTGCTGACCGACCTTCAACAACTCGTTGGGATGGCCCAAGCGGCCCCAAGTCATGTCCGTCACGTGCAGCAAGCCGTCCATTCCATCGAGATCGATGAATGCGCCGAAATCGGTAATATTTTTCACCGTGCCGGTGACGCGGTCGCCTACGTTCACGCCTTCCATGAATCTTTGTCGCTTTTCACTTCGCTCCTTCTCGATCACCTCGCGCCGGCTGAGCACCACGTTTTTGCGATCGTCATTGAGCTTGACGATTTTGAAATCGTACGTGTTGCCGACGAATTGCTGTAAATCTTTGGGCGGAACCACATCGATCTGGGAGGCCGGCAAAAATGCTTCGACGCCGATATTCACCAACCACCGATTTCACCTTGCCTTTGATGAGGCCGTCACCTTGGAACACACCGACGATCTTGTTCCAATTTTGTCGGTAAGCGGCTTTCTCCTTCGAGAGAACAACCATGCCTTCTTCGTTTTCCAGCCGCTCCAGAAGCACCTCCACCTCGTCGCCGACCTCGAGGGAATCAACATCATCAAATTCTGCCAACGGAATGACGCCCTCGGATTTGTATCCGACATCCACCAACACTTCGCGCGGTCGAATTTCCAAAATGCGTCCCTTGACGATGCTTCCTTCCCGGAAATCCGGCATCGGCTTCGCCATTACATCCTGCATGTGAATCATAAAATTAAATGGGCCTCCTTCAGGCGCTGTAGTCCCGAAATTCTTCAGGGAAGATTTCCGCGAAGCTGAGCCGCGGAAGCGGGACGCCAAATTAGGCGTTTTCCGTGCACAGGTCAACTCGTAGCACAGCCGTGTTGCCCATGCTCCTTGAGCGCGCTCGGTTTCTCTCTATTTTAAGAAGATATGTCGCCTCTCCGATTCCTAATTTTGATTGCGCTTTCCGCAGCCACATCGCTCCGTGCTGAACCATCCCCGGCCGAGCAGAAAGTCCTCGAAGCAATCAAATCGCCCGATGTTAGCGTGGTGCATCTTTGGGCTCCCTGGTGTTCCAATTGCCAGGCGGAATTGAAGAGCGGCGGTTGGCTTAAGACCATTAAGGATAACCCACAGGTGAAATTTTATTTCGTGTCTGTTTGGAACGATGGTCAGGATGGCCACGCAATCCTGCAGAAGTTCCAAATTACAGACCAACCGAACGTCACGATTCTGGCTGATCCTGGGCCTCGGAAAGGCGACAACAAAATCAAGCAATTCGCCGGAATGCCCCTCTCGTGGATTCCTACCACTTGGATTTACAAAGGCGGCGATCTCCGCTACGCATTGAACTACGGCGAAGTGCGATTCCCTGTGCTTCAGCAATTTCTCGAAGACAGCAAATCAGAATGGTCACATAAAGGCGAAACAGCGACAGGCGCCCCCTACGGATTCGCAATGCTCGAAACTCCAACCGTTCCCCACGTCAGTTCAAAACGTCCTCCGCAAATTCTGTCGCTGATCGGTGACACGCCATTGGTAGAAGTCACGCAGCTCGACACCGGTCCGTGTCAGCTTTTTCTCAAGCTTGAAAGTCAAAATCCAGGCGGGTCGATCAAGGACCGGATCGCGCTGTCCATGATTGAAGCTGCGGAAGAGGAAGAGAAATTGCAGCCCGGCGGCACGGTTGTTGAGGCCACAGCCGGCAACACCGGTTTAGGGCTTGCGCTCGTCGCCGGCGCGAAAGGCTATCGCGTTTTGCTCGTAATCCCCGATAAAATGTCGCAGGAGAAAATCTCGCATGTGAAAGCGCTCGGCGCCGAAGTGCGGATTACCCGTTCGGACGTGACGCGCGGCCACCCTGAATATTATCAGGACGTGGCTGCCCGACTTGCGGAGGAAATCCCGGGCGCGTTCTATGTGAATCAATTCGGGAATCCTGCAAATCCTCTGGCGCACGAGCGCAGTACCGGGCCGGAAATTTGGGAACAAATGCGGCACGACGTCGATGCGATTGTGGTAGGCGTCGGTTCTGGTGGGACGTTGACTGGTCTCGGGCGATTTTTTAATCGCGTTAAACCGCGGCGCGGCATCGAAATGGTTTTGGCCGACCCCAAGGGTTCCATACTTTACGAGTACGTTAAATCAGGCAAGCTGCTCGACGCGGGCAGTTGGGCCGTCGAAGGTATCGGCGAGGATTTCATTCCTGAGATCGCCGACATGTCGCTGGTAACGGAGGCATTCGAGATCGATGACGCGGAAAGTTTTGCGACGGTGCGCGAGCTATTGCGCAAGGAAGGAATTTTCGGCGGATCTTCCACCGGCACGTTGGTTGCCGGCGCGCTGCGTTACTGCCGTAAACAGACAAGACCGAAACGCGTCGTCAGCTTCGTGGTCGATACCGGCAACAAATACCTTTCCAAGATGTTCGATGATTTCTGGATGACGGAGCAAGGGTTCATTCATCGCCCGCCGCATGGCGATTTGAGCGATCTGATATCGCATCGTTACGAGGCTGGGGAAGTCATTTCCGTTGGACCCACTGACACATTGCTGACCGCGTTCAAACGGATGCGTGGTGCGGATGTCTCGCAGCTTCCCGTGGTCGATCAAGACGGACGTGCGCTTGGGATTATCGATGAATCCGATGTGCTTGTTAAAGTGCACCGCGACCCCCTGCACTTCAACGATCCGGTCAAAAACGCCATGAGCACAAAGCTCGAAACACTCTCTCCAAAAGCGACGATCAAGGACCTTATGGATGTATTTGATCGCGGCCGCGTCGCTATCGTGATGGAGGACGACAAATTCCTGGGACTGGTTACGTGTTCCGACCTGCTCTCGTACTTGCGATTGCACATGCCGAAGCAGTAAGTCGCAGTAACTCAGGCATCCTGCCTGACCCGTCCAGCGGACATCCTGATCCGCGAGGTTGCAGGCTGGAAGCCCGCGTGACGTATCAGGCACGATGCCCGAGTTACGCTTTGTTGGACGCGGTTCGCGGGCTACCTTAGACCACATGAAAAAGCAACTCGAATTCGCCACGCGTGCAATTCACGCAGGCCAGCAGGCCGACCCCTCCACTGGTGCGGTGATGACTCCGATTTACGCAACGTCGACGTATGTGCAGGAGAGTCCCGGAAAGCACAAAGGCTACGATTACGCGCGCTCGATCAATCCCACCCGGCTCGCTTATGAAAACTGCATCGCCGATTTGGAAAGCGGCACGCGCGGCTTCGCCTTCGCATCCGGTCTTGCTGCCATGGCGACAGTGCTTGAGCTGCTCGAGAGCGGCTCACACGTCGTTGCAAGTGACGATCTTTACGGCGGCACGTTCAGGTTGTTCGATAAGGTGCGCCGTCGCTCGGCGAACCTTGATTTTACCTACGCTGATCTGACAGACGCGAAAGATCTGGAGCGCGCCATCAAACCAAATACGCGCATGGTTTGGATCGAAACGCCGAGCAATCCACTGCTGAAGCTGATCGATCTCGAAGCAATCGCGAAGATGGCGCGAAAGCGCAAACTTATCTCAGTGTGCGATAACACATTTGCCACGCCCTGGATTCAACGCCCGATCGAGAGCGGATTCGATATCGTGGTGCATTCTGCGACGAAGTATCTGAACGGTCATTCTGATCTTGTAGGCGGAGTGGTCGTCGTCGGCGATAAGAAGGAACTCGCCGATCAAATCGCATTCCTGCAAAACTCGGTCGGCGCGATCGCCGGCGCGTTCGACAGTTTTCTTGTGTTGCGCAGCTTGAAAACGTTGCCGCTTCGAATGGAGCGCCATTGCGCAAACGCGCTTGAGATTGCGCGCTGGTTGGAGGAACGGAGAGAAATAAAATCAGTTCGTTATCCGGGGCTAAAGTCCCATCCGCACCACGATCTGGCGCGTCAGCAAATGCGCGGCTTTGGCGGAATCGTAACAATGATCCTGAAAGGCGATCTCGCCGACACCAGGCGTTTTTTGGAAAACACGCACCTTTTTTCGCTGGCGGAAAGCTTGGGTGGCGTGGAAAGCCTGATCAATCATCCGGCGCTTATGACACATGCTTCCGTGCCGAAGGAAAAGCGTGAAGAGCTGGGCGTCACCGATTCGCTGGTCAGGCTTTCGGTGGGCGTGGAAGATGTTCGCGATCTAATCGACGATCTGAACAGCGCGCTCGAAGCTATTTAGGCATACGCCCTGTCAGTCATGCGCGTATTTTTCCGCGCCAACAAAATGAAGCGAAACATAAGCTTCATCGCCCACGACCCAGCTGTCATGCCCGGGACCAATATAAAAGAGGTCTCCAGGTTTCATGATGTAAGACCTCCCGTCGGTCATGACGCATGCGGCCTGTCCCGAGATCACCATACCAACATGCTCAACCTGACACAGGGCAGTGCCAGCAATTGGCGCGACATGCTGCGACCATTTCCAGCCAGGTTCATACGTCGCCCGGCCGATCGTCATTCCGCCCATCTTGATAATTTCAAACCGCCCCTTTTCAAAAATGCGAACCTCATCGGGGCTCTCAAAACGTTTAATTAGGAAGTCAATGTAATCAGGAGCCATGGTGCTAGCTCGATTGGTGCTCTTAAAAAGGTAGGCGGCACTGACAAATTAACATTCTCTTGAAATTCTGATCATTCGAATCCCGCGATGCGATGAGGCACGTATGGCGCCTCGAGCGCTTCGGTTTCCGCATCTGATAATTGCACGTCCAGAGAGGCCACTGCGTCATCCAGATGATGCAGTTTGGTTGCGCCAACGATCGGCGCGGTTACCGCTGGATTACGGAGCAACCACGCAAGCGCGATTTGCGCGCGAGGGATTCCTCGTGCGTTGGCAATTTCTCCGAGGCGATCTACTACCAGTTTGTCCGCGGCTTCACTCCCTGAATAAAGTTCTTTGCCGTACTCATCAGTCTGACCACGAGTCGTGCTCGACTGCGCCTCCCATGCGCGAGCAAGGCGACCGCGCGCCAGTGGGCTCCACGGCAACACGCCGACAGCCTCGGCCAGGCAAAGAGGTAACATCTCCCGTTCCTCCTCGCGGTTGAGCAGGTTGTAATGCGGCTGCATCGAAACAAAACGCGTCCAACCATGGAGATCGGCCACATAAAGCGCTTTGCAGAATTGCCAGGCAAACATTGATGATGCTCCGATGTAACGCGCCTTTCCTGATTTCACCACATCGTGCAGAGCTTCGAGCGTCTCCTCAATCGGCGTCTCGTAGTCCCAGCGGTGGATCTGATAGAGATCGACATAATCCATGGCCAGTCGGCGCAAACTCTGATCGATCTCCGTCATGATTGCTTTACGAGAAAGTCCGCGCCCGTTCACATCGGAACGCATCGGGAAATAGACTTTGGTCGCTACAACCATCTCCTTCCGGTTCGCAAACTCGCGAAGCGCGCGGCCCAGGACTTCTTCGCTCCTGCCATCTCCATACATGTTGGCTGTATCAAAAAAGTTGATGCCGAGCTCGACCGCTCGTTTGATGAATGGCCGTCCTTGTTCCTCATTCAGACCCCACTCTCTTTCTTCGAGACCGTAACTCATGCAGCCTAGACAGATTCGCGATACCTTCAGTCCTGTCCTTCCAAGATTTGTATAGTTCATCCTTTAACACCTCTATTTAATCATCTGCGCTTCGTTTCAAAGCGACTCCCGCGATCACTGCCCCGACGCCCGCTAGTTCAGAAAGCGATGGAATTTGTCGCAGAACCACAATTCCCACCAGGCACGCCGTCGCAGGCAGCAGGGAGAGCATGAGAGCAAATGTAGCTTTCGATAATCGTGCCATTGCGAATTGATCGCAGATATACGGAATGACCGAGGAACAAATACCGACACCGGCGCCAGCGAGAAGGAGCCTCGGATCGAGCAGCGTTCCCAAAGCGCTTTTCAATCCAATTGGCGTGACCACAACGCTCGCGACGAGCATTGCCATTGCCAACCGTTCGACTCCCCGATGCCCGCCGGCCGCCGCAATCCGATGCCCCAGCAGAATATACAGAACAAATAGCGCGCAGTTCGCAAAAGCGAAAACGTATCCGATCGGCTCGCCACTGATTCGCACGCTGGTCAGCAGAAACACGCCGCCGCACGCGAGTAGAAGAGCGGCGAGATTGCGTATCGTGCGCACACCCAATGCCGCCATCGCAATTGGGCCAAGGAATTCGATCGTTCCCACCGTTCCCAGAGGCAGCCGATTGATCGCCAAATAGAAACAGACATTCATGATTGCTAGCACGAAACCTAACGCGATGACGATTCGCTTCTCCGCCGGGCGCAGTTCCGCGAATAACCGCCACGGTCGCTTCCAAAATGCGAATACCGCGGCCGCGCTTGCAATCCGCAGCCATGCGACGCCTAATACATCAACCCTGGCAAACAGAAGCACCGCAAAGGCTGGCCCAAGGTAATGAAATATGGCGCTGCAAATAAAAAATGCTTCTGGCGGTATAGGTCTCGCCGCGTGCGCCTGCTCGGGGGTCACCGGCTTTAATGGCAAGGCGATTCTGTCCATCATGCAAACAAGGTAGAATTTCAAACGGGATCCGCAAACATAAAGTAATGTAAAATGCGATAGATTGTGCCATTTTTAACTAAAAACAGCTAGATCACCAGTGAATACTAAGGAAATATTGCAAGATCACAAAAATATTGAAATCCTCAAGCTGTTGCAACGGAATCCTCGAATCTCGATCGCCGAACTAGCCAGAAAAATCAGGATGTCGAACCCGGCAACGAAGGAGCGTGTTCGACGTTTAGAAAAGAGCGGTGTCATTGCCGGCTACCGCCTTGAACTGGATCCCAAAGCAGCGGGACATGACATCACCGCTTTCGTCAGGATCCGACCGCTTCCTGGACATTTGCCGAAAATTTCCGCGCTTGCGCAACAAATTCCGGAGGTGGTGGAATGTCATCGAGTGACGGGCGAGGATTGTTTTATTCTCAAGGTGCATTTACCTGAGATCGCGTCTTTGGACCGCGTGCTGGATCGTTTTCTCGTTCACGGGCAGACGACCACGTCGATTGTCCAGTCCTCACCTGTGCCGCCGCGCTCGCCACAACTTTTGTCGATCCCTGCTCGCAAGAGTGCGAAACACGCATGATTTATCGGAGGACAGGCATCTTGCCTGTCTCGGCCGGCGGGCAGCTTGCCCGCCAAACACCTGCAGCCTGGGAAGTCTGCTCGCCGATCGAAGAGGCGCTCGAAGCGGTTGGTAACTCGGGCATCTATGCCTAACCGGTCGGGCAGGCTTCCAGCCTGCCTGAAAACACGCGCAGTCTGGAAGCCTGCTCGCCGACACAGCCAAGGATGGCTATGTTGCGTACGACATGGGAAGCACGTTCGGCCAGCTCTTTCGCGTCACAACTTTTGGCGAATCGCACGGCGGCGGTGTGGGTGTGGTTGTCGACGGTTGCCCGCCAAACATCAAATTGTCCTGTCCAGAAATCCAACGAGAGCTGGACCGCCGCCGTCCAGCTCAAAGTAAGATCGCAACGCAGCGGAAAGAAGAAGATCGATGCGAAATTCTCTCCGGTCTGTTCGAGGGCAAAACATTGGGCACTCCCATCGCTATTCTCGTGCGCAACAAAGACGCGCGACCGGAGGATTACGTGGAGATCGCAGACAAGTTCCGACCTTCACATGCCGACTTCACCTATGAAGCGAAGTATGGAACTCGAAACTGGCAGGGCGGTGGTCGCGCGTCGGCGCGGGAGACGATTGGTCGGGTAGCGGCCGGTGCAGTCGCGAAAAAAATATTGTCGGTGCTCCATCCGGAATTCGAAATCGTGGCCTACGTCACACAAATTCACGAAATCGTTGCAAAAATTGATCGTTCTGCGGTGAAAACCAAAGACGTGGAGAAGAATATCGTTCGTTGCCCCGAAGCCGCCGCTGCAAGAAAAATGATCTCACTCATCGAAGCGAATCGCGACAAAGGCGATTCGGTTGGCGGCGTGATTGAATGCGTCATCCGCGGCGTTCCGCCCGGGCTCGGTGAACCCGTTTTCGACAAGCTCGAGGCGGATCTGGCTAAAGCAATGTTGAGCATACCTGCTACGAAGGGATTCGAGATTGGGTCCGGTTTTATGGCGACGCGCATGCGCGGCTCGCAGCATAACGATCCGTTTGAAATACGCGGCGGGAGAGTTCGCGCGGCAACAAATAATTCCGGCGGCGTACAGGGCGGAATCAGTAATGGCGAGGAAATTTATTTTCGCGTCGCGTTTAAGCCGACAGCTACGATCGGTCGCGAACAGAAAACAGTGACCAGTTCACGCAAGCAAACTCAGCTCGCTGCGCGGGGACGCCATGATCCATGCGTCCTTCCTCGCGCTGTGCCGATTGTGGAAGCCATGGCCGCGCTGGTGCTTTGCGATCACGCGTTGCGGCAGCGAGCAATCATGAGTGCCGATCGCGGCACGCCGAGTGGGGAACAGTGAGATCGAAATCCCCGAATAAGTTTAGTAGCACCAGCTGTCATGTTGAGCGAAGCGAAGATGTTTCGCTCCGCTCAACATGACGAAGGAGGACCGCTTCAACCGCATTAACTCTTAAACGTTTCAACGGACATTGGAGCCTCCATGAATTACATCACTGCGATCGGTCTGGAAGTGCACGTCCAACTCAAGACGCGCTCCAAGATGTTTTGCGCTTCTCCGGTTGCGTTCGGAGCGGATCCGAACACGCACACCTGCCCGGTTTGCCTCGGTTTGCCCGGTGCATTGCCGGTGATGAACCAGGAGGCGCTGCGGATGACGATGCTCGCTGGGCTCATGCTCGGATGTGATATCGCGCCAATCTGCAAGTTCGATCGCAAAAACTATTTCTATCCCGACATGCCGAAGAATTATCAGATCTCGCAGTACGACCTGCCGTTTTGCACCAATGGCGCCGTACCGTTACACGATCTCGCTTACCCGAAAGACGCACAGAAGAGCATTGCTACGCCTGACAAGGAAGTGCATCTGGTGCGCATTCATCTCGAGGAAGACGTGGCAAAAAGCCTGCACCTGGAGAACCGCACGGGAAGCGATTTCAACCGCGCCGGCGTACCGCTAATGGAGATCGTGACGCAACCGGAAATCAACTCGCCCGAGGAAGCGTTCGCGTTTCTTACGTCGCTCAAGCAGATCTTAATCTACGGAGAGGTAAGCGATGCCGACATGGAGAAGGGGCAACTCCGCTGTGATTGCAACGTGTCGGTGCGAGCTGAGTCGCAGAAAGAGCTTGGAGCGAAGATCGAAATTAAGAACCTGAATTCAATCAGCGGGGTGCGACGCGCTTTGGCATATGAGATCCGGCGTCAAATTACTGCACTGGAGAATGGCGAAACACTCGAGCAAGAGACACGTGGTTGGAATGACGCAGCTGGCGAAACGTTTTTGATGCGAGCGAAAGAATTCGCGCATGATTATCGCTACTTCCCGGATCCCGACCTTGTGCCGGTGAAAACTGAAATGCTTCTAGCCGAAGTGCGACAGCGGCTGCCCGAGTTGCCGAAGGCCAAACGAGGTCGTTTTGTCGAGCAATATCAGGTAAGCCCATACGATGCTGCCGTGCTGGCGAACGATCTCGACCTGGCGCGTTATTTCGAAATGGCCGCCAAAGGCGCTAAGAAACCGAAGAATGTCGCAAACTGGATTTTGAACGACCTGCAGAACGCTCTTAGCAGCGCCGGTAAAACCATCACCGATTGTCCGATTCTACCAGAGGCTTTTGATGAGTTGGTCAATCTGATCGACAGCGGGAAAATCAGCGGCAAGCAAGGCAAAGAAGTTTTTGCAGAGATGTTTGCGAGTGGAAGAAGGGCGCCCGCGATTGTGAAAGAAAAGGGGATCGAGCAACTAAGCGATCTAAGCGCAATCGAAGAATTATGCGACGAAGTAATCGCTGCGAATCCCAAGCCGGTCGCAGATTTCAAAGCCGGCAAAACATCTCGTCACTTAATTTTCTTAAGGGCCAGGTGATTAAATTATCAAAAGGGAAAGCTAATCCGCAGTTAGTCGGCGAAATCTTGGAAGCAAAGCTGAAAGGGTAACTCAGGCATCCTTGCCTGATCTGTCCGGTATGCTTCCAGCGTGCCGGCTCTGCGGGCAGGATGCCCGCTCGACAAATCAGGCAAGGATGCCTGAGTTACGGCGTTTAGCGCTACCTATGAAAATTCTGATCGCCCCGGATAAATTCAAAGGCGCACTAAACGCGCCAGAAGTCGCGGAGAACATTGCGAAAGGCCTGCGCGACGCTTTGCCGAACCCGAAGATCGAAATTATCCCGATGGCGGATGGCGGCGAGGGGACGGCAGAAGCGATTTGCCAGGCGCGCGGAGGGTCATGGTTGAACTGCAAAGCACACGATCCCATCGGTCGTGAAATCGAGGCGCGTTACGCGTGGATTGCACACGGGAAACTGGCAGTAATGGAAATGAGCGAAGCCGCTGGGATGCGACGTCTATCTGAAAGCGAACGCGACCCGGTTTGCGCGACCACGTTCGGTGTTGGTGAAATGATTTTGGACGCAGCCGGTCGAGGAGCTAATGAAATCATCATCGGTCTTGGCGGCAGCGCGACAAACGATGGCGGATTTGGAATGGCGGAGGCTTTAGGTTTCCAATTCGATTACGAGCAGGAGGAGGGGAAAGAGAAGAACGGCGAAGGCGTGACTGATTTGGCCAATCTCAGCTGGATCGAAAAACCCCGGGATTTGAAATTGCCAAAAATCATTGCGGCGGTTGATGTGCGGAATCCGTTGCTCGGCGAAAACGGAGCGACGCGAGTATTTGGTCCGCAAAAGGGCGCGAGCAAGGATGAGCTCAACGCCTTGGAACGGGCGCTCACCAGGCTAGCCGAGATTGTTGCTGGGGAATTTGGTTTTGATTATCGCGACCGGCCCGGTGCAGGCGCGGCGGGTGGACTCGGATTTGGTCTGATGAGTTTCTGCGGCGCGACGATTCGGCCCGGCTTCGATGTGGTGGCGGGAGCTGTCGGGCTGGAGTCACAAATGAAAGATGTCGATCTTGTGATCACGGGGGAGGGGAGCTTGGACCGGCAGACCTTGGAGGGAAAAACGCCTGCCGGTGTTGCAACGTTAGCGCGCAAACTTGGCAAGAAAGTTTACGCGATCGTCGGCCGCGACGACGCAAACCAGCAGGTGCATGAATTGTTTGATGGAGTCTATCAACTCGCGCGCTCTGACATGACCGAGAAGGAACAGATGAAACGTGCCGGCGAATTGTTGCGCGAGAAAGCGCGAGAGCTTGTAAAAGATTTGTAACGCAGCCGCTCCGGTGGGCGTCCAGTGCCAAGCGCGCCAACAACGCCTTGCCAACTCTCGCTTTCCCCCCTCTCCTCCCGGCCAAGAGACAGTCACTGGTGAGGCAATGGAAGTAGCATGTGTCTACCCGCATTGAACGAGAGAGGATCAAGGCGAGGTAGCCTCTCCCGATTGTTCATTTCCCGGCATTTCTCGGATCGTCGGCAGGATTCACGTAGTTGAGTTGCCAGGGACCTGTGCCATGAAGTTGAATAACTGTTTCACCTTCAGACCATGCCGTGTGCTTCATTCCGGCTGGCCAGTAAGCAAAGGAGCCCGCCGGAAGTTTTTTCGCGCTGCTGCGATCGAGCGCTTCTCCGGTTGCGAGGTAAAGAGCGCCCGAAACGACAGTGACACGTTCAGTTTTCGGATGGGTATGCGGCGGGATATGGTAGCCGTCGGGAAACTGAAAACGGACCACGAACGGGCCTTCTTTCGTTGGGTCGCCTTCGAGTACAGCCATCTTCGCACCGGGAGGCAAAACCGCTGGCCCTGTTTTCCATTCAATAGTCGTTGGCGGATAAAGGCGCATCTCTGCCGACTGCGTCTCATCGGCAGAGGACCGCGTCAAAAGGGTGACAGTTAACAGGAGAGCGACTACAGAACCGAGAACGGCTTTCATGGAGGCATTGTCATGGCTTCCGTTCCCAGAGCAAGACATTCAGGGGGGATTGGCGTTTCGAGCTGCGCATGACATGAGCGGATGAATCTAGGGCGGAGTTCTGCGACGCTTGAACAACGGTCGATTGATTGCCAGCTTCGTGAACAGGCTCGCAGGAGCTCGCCCCTCCATTGAAGTTGGATGCGCGTTCAACGGCGGCCGCTGGCTCAGTAAAATTCGCGAAAATGCTTTGCCGTTTCGACGTAGCTCCACGCCCAGCGAGCGATGTCTTTTTGTTCATCGAGACTCAGTTGGCGACGGATTTTCGCCGGTGATCCGAGTACAAGCGACCCCGGCGGGATTTTCGTCCCGATTGTGACAAGAGCATTTGCACCGATAATCGAACGCGCCCCGACTTCCACGTCGTCGAGAATGATTGCGCCCATGCCGACCAGCACTTCATTGTCGATCGCGCAGGCGTGTACAACGGCGGTGTGACCAACCGTAACCAGTTCGCCCATGGTAGTCGGATAATCTGTGTCGATATGAACGACAGCGTTATCCTGGATATTCGAGCGCGGGCCGATAACGATCCGATTGATATCGCCGCGAAGCACTGCGCCGTACCAAACGCTCGACTCTTCCTCCAGAACTACGTCGCCGACCACAGTTGCCCCTGGCACAACCCATGCACTGGAATGGATGGTGGGACCTTTTTTTAAACGTGCCGCGATACCGGCGTGTCCAGTTGGAAGTGAATCTGCATCGATATGCATTCAGGAGTTAAAGTTCAACATCGTACGGTCGGCGTCCAACGTCGAATTTTGCGTGATCGAGGAGGCAATTCGCTCCACAGATGATTGGGCACTCTGGTTAAGTGGCGACGATGAACTTGAGGCGCTTCAAAGCGCAGGTCCTCCGATTGCCCGGGATTACGCTCACCCGGCGTGTTCCATGCGGCCATGCGGAAAGGTATCTCATTAACATTTGGCTTCCAGCCAGGTGCTACGGAGAAGCACCGAGTTCAAGCCGTTTAAACGGCTTTTGTTCGGTCTTCTAGCTACACCGCACCAAACCGTTGTTAATGGCTGTCGTAACTCAGGCATCCTTGCCTGACTGGTCCGACAGGCTTCCAGCCTGCTACTTCGGCGGGCAAGATGCCGCTCGACGAATCAGCCAAAGATGCCCGAGTTACGGCGTTTTGCGCTACCTGTGCGAACCCGATCGCCGCAGATAAAATTCAGCGCCGCACTCAATGCGTGCGAAGATCGGTGGAAAACGTGCCAAAGAAGAGGAACAAAAAGCCCTGTAGCGACAATTCCAGCTGCGCCATTGGAAAGTGGACAAGCAAATACCGAATAATAGAAGATTTTCTTATTTTTGCGCTTGAGCGATTATAGGCACCGCATGCGGGAGTTCCCCCCAGAAGAAGTCACGCCTTTCGTTTTCTCCGATCCGACGGGAAAACGCTGGCCGCGCCTGCGTCTGATCCTGCTCATTGCGGGCGTATTGTTTTTCCTCGGCACAGTC
>QHOR01000063.1:22475-34393 GCA_003219395.1 Verrucomicrobiota bacterium
TGCCGTTTTCTCTGCGGCAGTTGAAAGGCCAGTTGAAAGCGTTGCAAAAGCAGAATCCGGCCAATCAATTATCTCCAAGTTCATTGCTCTGGCAGAAATTTTCGCAAGCACGGCAAGCGGCAAGAAAGCTTGCCGGCGCGGCGCCGGCGCCCCGAAAGCTTTCGGCGAAGAAAACGCCCAACAACGAAGTGCGCCTGGCGTTCTACGCAAATGGTGATCCGTACAGCTACGCGTCGCTCGAGCAACACGCAGGACAGATTACACATCTCTGTCCGGAATGGATGACAGTGATTGACGGCTTGGGCAATTTACAGATCGACGGAGACACCCGCCTATCGAAGCTGACCGCAAGCAAAGGCATCGGGCTTCTGCCGTTGCTGACAAATCTTATCGGCGATACCTGGGAACCGGAAGCGATTGAAAATCTGGCGCACGGACCGGTCCAACGACAGGACCGCTTTATCCAGCGCGTGCTTTCCGTCTTGCGCAACGCGAAAGCGGCGGGCGTTGTGATCGACTGGCAGCAGATCGATCCGGCTTACAAAAAAGAAATCACTGCATTCATCGACAAGTTTGCTGACGCGTTGCACGACGATAACAAGGAGCTTTGGCTCTGCGTTCAGCCCAACCAGGAATTGGACTACATCGACTTTGACGCTCTTAGCGACAACGTCGATCGCTTTGTGGCGATGTTATTTGACGAGACGTCTGATACCGATCCGCCCGGCCCGCTGGCATCACGATCCTGGTTTGAAGGCTGGCTACACAGCCTGCTGGAAGATGCCGACACCAAGCAATGGATCATTGCGATCGGCAGCTACGGATATGATTGGACGATCGGCGGAAAAAAGGCCGAGATGATCAGTTTTTCGGAAGCGATGAGTCGCGCTAATGACGCCGAAATCGAAAGCGCGGAAGTGCGGGGCCCCGATTACAGCCCTTATTTTTATTTCCAGGATGAAGACAAGGAGCACGCGGTCTGGTTCCTGGATACCGCAACCTTCCTTAACCAACTTCGCGAAGTGCGTGACAAGAAGGCGGGTGGGATCGCCCTATATCGGCTCGGCAGCGAAGACCCGGCAATTTGGGATGCATTAAGCGTTCCCCGCGATTTCAAGTTCAACAGCCAAACACGCCAGGCGCTCGAGCTGATAAAATCGACGGACACAATAACCGATGTCGGCGACGGCGAGATTGTAACTGTTGACGAAGATCGCACCGACGGATTACGAAAACTCGTTGTGGATACCGATGGCTATCTCACAGCGAAATATGTGAAATTTGCGGAATTCCCCACGCTGTATCATCAGGGCGCTGGCGGCGAACATCAGGTCGCAATCACCTTTGATGATGGCCCCGACCCCCGATGGACTCCACAGGTGTTAGACATTCTCAAAGCGGCAAACGTGAAGGCGGCATTTTTCCTTGTGGGAGTGAACGCGGAACGATACCCCAACCTTGTTCGCCGCATCGTCAACGAAGGCCACGAAATCGGGAACCACACTTATTACCATCCCAATCTCGCGCTCTGCTGGCCCGAACACATCCGGGTGGAGTTAAATGCGACGCAGCTTTTGCTCGAAACAATAACGGGCCGCGCTACCACGTTGTTTCGTCCGCCTTACGCAGCCGATAGCAGTCCCACACAACTGAGTGATCTGACTCCGCTCAAGATCGCGGAAGACCTCAATTATCTCATTGTCCTGGAGAGTATCGACCCGCAGGATTGGGCCAAGCCGGGAGCCGACATCATTCTGCAGCGCGTCAAACAACAACGGCGCGATGGCAGCATTATTTTGCTTCACGATGCCGGTGGTGATCGTTCGCAAACAGTAGAAGCACTTCCGCGAATTTTAGATTGGCTGCATAAGCGGGGCGACACGGTGGTGCCTTTGAGCACCCTGCTCGGCACGACGCGTGACGCAGTCATGCCTGTTGTGCAAAACAATGGCCAGTCTCTTACGCGCCTGGTAAGCAGCACCGGTTTTCGCGTTTACCATACTATCGAGGAATTCCTCTGGGCTTTCATGATCGTGGCTACGGTACTGGTGGTCGGCCGTACGCTCATCGTTATCTGGCTCGCTTATCGTTTTCGACGCCGACCAAAGACAGATTTCGCGGAGCCAGTCAGCGTCGTAATTGCTGCCTACAACGAAAGCAAAGTGATCGCCGAGACTTTGCGCACGCTGCTTGCTACCGATTACAAAGGCGAAATTGAAGTTGTGGTCGTGGATGACGGTTCGCAGGATGCCACTGCCGCCGAAGTAGAGCGAGCTGCGAGTACCGAGCCGCGTTTTCGATTATTGCGGCAGGAAAACCGCGGGAAAGCACGCGCACTGCAGCGCGGACTAGCCGCCGCGCGTCACGGCATCATTGTTTTTATTGATGCCGACACCCAATGTCAACGTGACACGCTGCCGCGCCTGCTTGAGCCATTCGCTGATGCGCGCATCGGCGCAGTATCAGGTCACGCGAAGGTCGGTAATTTGCGCACGTTTATCGCGCGTTGTCAGGCATTGGAATACACGTGCGGTTTTAACCTGGACCGGCGCGCTTACAATCGCTGGGATTGCATTACCGTCGTGCCGGGCGCGATCAGCGCTGTGCGCAAGGATGCCATCGACGAAGCGGGTGGGCTGAGTCTGCAAACGCTCGCCGAAGACACGGACCTGACGCTCACGCTGCACAGACATCGGCAACGCATCGTTTACGTGCCCGACGCCATTGCGTGGACAGAAGCGCCCGAAAGCGTGCGCACACTGGCGAGGCAGCGATTCCGCTGGGCCTATGGCACCCTCCAATGTCTATGGAAACATCGCGACATGGTGTTCAACTGGAACTATCGCGCGCTCGGCTGGTTCAGTTTGCCAAGCATCTGGTTTTTTCAGATCATTCTGGTGGCTATTACGCCGATGGTGGACTTGTTCCTTCTCGCTACGCTCCCATTCGGCACATGGAACGCGGTGTTACCGTTTGTTATCACGTTCCTTGCCATGGACGTGCTTCTCGCCACGCTTGCCTGTATTTTGGAACGCGAACCGATCACGCGAGCTTGGCGCATTCTACCGATGCGCCTGATTTACCGGCCGATGCTGAGCTATTGCATCTGGAAAGCAATCCTACGTGCCATCAAAGGCGCCTGGGTAAGCTGGGGCAAACTCGAGCGCACCGCCAGCGTGCCCGTGCGAGCGTGATTGCCGATCTATGAAGCGGTCGCCGCGGCGACTTGGCGATTGCGTCCTCGCGATCGCGGACTTTGAATAGCTTAAAAGGAACAAACCGTTTAAGCCAACCCCAATAGAAATGCTCAGTGCGCTAACTGCGATCTTTCACTGGCATGACGTCGCGCATTTGATCGAGCAATTTCGGTTTGTTCTGAGCCCGTGCCCTGGGTAAACTCGGAGGCATGTTCCTCATTTTCCCAACTAACCCATCCGAACACAAGCGGATTAGGCCGGAAAAACCCGTAATTAGAGGGGGGATTTTCCCGCCGACTTCTCGTTAGACCTATGAGCGTGCCACAGCGTGCAGCCGCAGTTATCGCCGCTGCCGCTTTCGTGTGCTCGACAGCCTACGCGCCGATCTACGGCACATATCCTGGTCTTCGTTCTCTTATCAAGCAGTCAGAGGTGATTGCTGCCGCGACTGTTCTCGAGGCGTTGCCAGAAATCGACATCGGCGGTGGGGAGCGTTACAAGATAGAGTTCATCAAAGTGCTGAAGGGTAGTCCAGCTCAGAAGCAGGCGATCGCTTGGTTGAGGCCTCTTGAGATTATCCCCCAGGCGGAGGCGCTTGGCCGCTGCGCTCCCCTGGGGCAATCCACTATTTCGCGCCGACACAACAGCACGACCTCTTTCGCCCTGGATATCGCTACGTTCTATTTCTCGTCAGGAGTGAGCGCGGGGACGGCACTCCATACGAAAACGTTAATTGCGAGGGTTCATCCTTTCCTATCTCGCCGCTCTGCGACGTTGATCAGCTCAAAGTCGAGTCATTGCCCGACACGCTTATTCTTTTGTTCCGCGAGTATGTGGAGTTTAAGCGCACAGAGTTGAAGAACCTTGAGCAGCAGTTAAACGTTTTTATCCACGGGGAAAATGAATAGGTCTAACCAAACGATGAAGCCAACAGCCCCATTGCGGTATAAGCTCAGAGTGATTGCCACGACACCCTCGACTTCGTCTCGGTTCCCGGCTACCCTAGTGCGATTCGCCTCTTCGCGCTCACGCACTCCTGCCGTATTGTTGTTCAACGATTGCCGTGGCTTATTTCTGTCTCGTTAGACCTAATGACAACACGCCGAGGGACAATCGTTCTTGTTGTTGCGCTATTGGGCGTTTTTGCATTGGAGCTTGCCACGCACAGTGTCGGAAATGATAGGGCCCTACTGAAACTTGGGGCACTTCCAGACGACGGCGACTTGCATGGGCAATATTGGCGCTTCGCCACGTATTCGTTTCTGCATTTCAACGGCGTGCATCTGCTTGTCAATGTGCTGCTGCTTTTCTGGATAGCAGGAGTTCTCGAGAGGCGAGCGGGCGCGGCGCTGGCCGGAGCGATTTATTTTTGCAGCGTACTTTGCTCGGCCATTGTATTCTAAGCCACGGCTGGCCTAGCACCTTCGTCGAGCTACTTCCGCTCGTCCCGCTGCTGACCGACCCGAGCGCGCATGGCATCGATGGTCCGGCGTTTGACCTTGTTATTCCTTCCTTGCCTGGCTATGGCTTCTCGGAACGGCCTGACGGCATCGTTAACTACGAGCGAGTTGCGGGCCTTTGGCATCGACTGATGCGCGGCCTGGGCTACAAGCGTTACGGAGCTCACGGCGGAGATTTCGGAGCCGGGATTGCGACGTTCATGGCGCTAAAGAATCCTGAGCCGATGATTGGCATCCACTTAAGTAATCTGGAAATTGCTCCTTACACTGGACCAGGATCGCGCCCATTGTCCGCGGAGGAGAAGAGCTATCGAGAGCGGAATGAGGCATTCTGGCAGCAAGAATACGGCTACAAGGCAATCCAATCGACCAAGCCCCAGACGCTCGCTTACGCGCTGAACGACTCGCCGGTTGGACTCGCGGCCTGGATTCTCGAAAAGTGGCGCTCGTGGGCAGACTCACGCGGCAATCTGGACGAACGCTTTTCGCGCGACTTCTTGTTAAATACGGTGACTCTCTATTGGGCAACGCGGACGATCGCTTCATCGATGCAGGACTACTTTGATAATGACAACCCACGGTTCCGGATCCGGCTCGGCCCACACGAATTTATCCACGTGCCAGCCGGCATCGCGGTTTTCTTCAATAATTTTGTCGACGAGGGTACACCTCCGCGTGAGTGGGCCGAACGCTTGTACAACGTGCGCAGGTGGACACCGATGCCTAGAGGTGGACACTTTGCTCCAGTAGAAGAACCTGAGTTGCTCGCCCGCGATATCGTAGCGTTCTTTGCCGGTGTATAAACCTACGGGCATAACCAGGCGCTGCAGCCAACGGCTCAGACGGCGTTGTGTTTTTGCATGTCCAGCGCAGCTAGTGTGCCGAAAAGAGCTGCCACTTGCGCTGTCCTGAGCCGTGACTGAGCTTGAGCTCGTTAGATGCTGTGAAGCGTTTTCGTTCCCCAGCTGTTCGTGCTGTCTGTAGCGATTGCGGTGTCGGCCTGCTCTCGCAGTATTAAGATCGAGCTTGCCTCCGACATGCCAGTTACTCTGACGACAGAGCGCGCGAATCCAGGAACTACCATTGTGGAACCCAGCCAAGTCACGTTGCCGCCAAACACTCCTGAGCATCGCCGTCTGCAAAAATGGGTCGCGGAAAACCAGCGCGGCTGGTCTCAAGCTTTCGCAGCCAATCCATCCGGTGGCATCATCATTCACGCGGGCAAGCTTCATTTGCATTTCTAACCAAACGATGAAGCGAATCGCTACCGGCGTGAAAACCAGTTTTTTCATGATAAAAACGTTCAGTTCGATTTCGCGCTCGCCCCCAGCAGCGATACGCTTATCTCTTTCTCGTTAGACCTTTCGCGCTATGCGTTGGACTCCCGAGTTTGAAGCTGATGTGCAATTCCTCTTGCCGGAGGAAGGCGGACGTCAGAGTGCGCCGATGCAAGGGTGGTATTGCCCAGACGTGCACTGGGATGATGATCCATCGGAGACTCTTTGGATGGTCCATCCGCGCTTCTTAGCGCCTGATGGCGCGGAGATGGCCGACGGTACAGCGATCCCGCGGGTTTGCAAAGCTCAGTTCTATCTCATCAGCACTCATGTTCGTGATCAGCTGCACCAGCAGTGGCTCCATCAAGGCGCTCGGTTCCACATCAGCGAGGGTCGCCATCNNCATCAGCGAGGGTCGCCATCGTGTCGCCGCCGGCGTGGTCACAAAACTCTTGCACTCGATGGATAGTAAGGTCTAACCAGTCGGTGGAGCTAACCGCTACCCGGCGTCCACTCACGCTTAATATGATTAGAACCTTTTCACTCCGAGCATCGCTAGCTCTCGCTGGCGATAGCTCACTTGTTTCTCGTTAGACGATGATGCCCGCTAAGAGCAACCCACCGTCAAGGCGTCCAAGTACCGTCTTGGTTTCTTTCGTAGGCGTTGTAACTTAGCATCGCACTTCGTCAAAACCGAGAAGGAGGAGAATCATGCCCAAGCCCGAACAGACAGATGCAAAACCAAATCTCACGTCCGCTCAGGAAACTCTAGACCATCTTTGGGAAGATCATGTCCGCCATGAGTTTTCCACGCGCAACACCGAGGACACGCTCGCCACCATGGTCGAAGACGCTTACGTAAATCACATCCCGGTTCTGACCGGCGGGGTCGGCAAAAACGAATTGCGCGAATTCTACTCGAAGCGATTCATTCCTCAGATGCCGCCGGACACGGAGATGACGCCTGTCTCGCGGACCATCGGCGAGGACCAATTGGTGGATGAGATGATATTCAAGTTTACTCACACAATTCGTATGGATTGGATGTTGCCCGGTGTAGCTCCCACTGGAAAACCCGTAGAGGTGCCGCTGGTCGCCATCGTTCGATTTAGAGAAGGCAAGCTGGCCCACGAGCACATTTACTGGGACCAGGCATCAGTGTTGGTTCAAATTGGATTACTCGACGCCGCCAATCTGCCTGTAGTAGGCATTGAAAGCGCACGGAAGGTTCTCGATCCCTCATTGCCCGGAAACGAGTTGATGAAATGAAACGCACCAAGCTAACAATCCTGGCGTGGACTAGGAACATCGGAGCATGAGCGGGCCGTGTCAGCCAACGCAGCGAAAGCGATCAAAACCGCGCTGCTATGGGCCGGCGATGACATGCGCCTGGGCGCTGTCGCACATATGATAGCCCTACTGCATGGCAACCAGAACGTCTAACCATCCGATGGAGCGAACGGCGGACCGCTGTGCGTCTACATTTGCGATGGCTTCCACACTCCCACTCCGACCGACCCACGCCCTCGTCCGCCGGCGCTCATCTCCTTCTCGTTAGGCGGCTTCGTCTTTCGTGTGCACTACGTCTGCCTTAGTCTGTTGAAGTGCGGTTCACACGTTATTTCGAGCACATGCGTCGGCGCACGGATCGCGCAGGGATCCGCCTCGAATGGATCGAGCACGTCATTACCCATCCTGTGCGCGAGCAGATTCAGCGCGACGATCGGCTTCGTCGCTGGGCGCCTATCGCGCAGATGGACGGCCGCTATTTGCGCCTTATACTTTTTCCCGATGGTGAGACCGTGCACAACGCATTTTTCGATCGCTCATTTCGCCTATGAAGATTCGTTACTTTCAAGATACTACACGCTCTACATCGAGTTTCGCAGCGCAGACGTGGCAGAGACGCGCGATTTGGATGAGGACACGCTGCTTGATCTGGACGCGGAGGGCAAGATCTGCGGGATTACCATCGAGCATGCGCGGACCAGAGTAGAGGACATTCCACACGTGTCCTTCGAGGAGGTCGCCGTCTAACCAGGCCATGGAGCCGGCGGCCCCTTCGAGATGCGACTTCAGCGTGTTTGCCAAGACACCTTGCCGTAGCTCCGGCGGCGGCGCTCACATGACCATCAATCAGATGAAACAATTCATCATTGCATCGCCGCTCTTCTCACGGGCTGTAGCACGTCGGTTCAAAAACCCACGGTGGACGCGACCCCATTGGCAAGTATGACAAAAGCAAATCGCGGAGAAAACATGGCACTGACGATCCACGACATTGCTGACCGGTTTGAAATTAATGATCTTCTGGTTCGCTATTGCTACGCAGTTGATGATCGCGACTGGGATAGTTATCAAAAGGTATTTACGCCCGATGCAGTGATTGATGACACGATCATTGGCGGAGTGAGAAGCGGCGTCGAAGACCACATTGTTTTTATGAAGAAAGCACTAGCAAAAATAAAGATTTCGCAACACGCCATTTCGACTGTTCTTCTGACCGTCCACGGGAACGAAGCGAATACACGGGTGCATTGCTCGTGCCCAATGGTAGTTGATGTGGGCGACGGCAAGACCCAGTTTTTTTCAAGGTTTATCACAATGTGCCGCACGGGTTTGCATTCTGACCAGCCGCCTAACCATGCGCTGCAGCGAACCGCGGCGGGCTGTCGCGATTGCAATCGGCGCGCGTCGTGGCCGCCGTCGCTGAGCTTGGGTCGTTAGGCTTATCGCATGAAGCGTTTTCCCATCGCCATCCTTATTGTTGTCACAGTTCTTGTGGTGGCCCTTGGACTCGCGATCGCACTTGGCGGACCAGGCGAGGCGCCGCCGCCAATGTCGAGCATTAGTGACCCTTTTAAGAACGTGGATTTCTCCGATTTACCGGAACTCAGTTACTTTACGGCTCGCGATGGCGCCAAACTCGCCTTTCGAGCCTACCCGGCTGCCGGTAGCGCTGTCAAAGGCAGTGCGGTGCTCGTGCACGGCTCCTCTGCCAGTAGCAGCAGCATGCATCTGATGGCCAAGGGATTTGCTGCGGCCGGCTATGCAGCCTACGCTCTGGACGTCCGCGGACACGGCAAATCAGGCACCAAAGGCCACATCGCGTATATCGGACAGTTGGAGGACGACCTCGAGGACTTTGTCCATTCGACCAAATTGACTCAGCCTTCCACGCTCGTCGGGTTCTCCTCCGGCGGCGGATTTGTGCTTCGCTTCGCGGGCAGTCCAGGTCAGGAACTATTCTCCAACTATCTTCTTCTTTCGCCTTGGATCAGCCAGGACGCAGCGACGTTGCGTCCGGGTAACGGCGGCTGGGCTACCGTGGGAGTTCCACGCATCATCGCGATCGCCGTCCTCAACGGGTTTGGAATGCACGCGTTTGACGACCTGCCGGTGGTCAGATTCGCGGTCGACGAGAAGGACAAAGGCTTGCTCACCCCGCAATATTCCTTCGCTCTCGCACAGAACTTCAGGCCTGAACGCGATTACCAGGCAAACATTCGAGCGCTTAGGCAAACCCTTCGGGTGCTGGTCGGTCAAAACGATGACGTGTCGTACGCCGATCGGTTTGCGGCCGTTTTCAACACAGCCGGCAAAGATGTTCCTGTTACAATTCTCCCGGGGATCGATCACATCTCACTCACACTTGATCCAGTCGCCGTCCAAGCGGCAATCGCGGCGGTCGAAAGCATGGACCACGAAAAGCCTAACCAGGCGATGGAGCCAACCGCGAACCGTCCCTAGGCCCGGATTTTCATGCCCATGAGAGCCAGTCGAAATTCGCGGGGTGGCTCATCTTGTTCTCGTTAGGCGGCCTATCGTTGAAGTTTGCTGCGTCAGTAGTTTTCATGGAAATAATTGTGTCCCGAAACAATTCCTTCGTTCGTCGTATCATTGAAACCGATCAGTGATTGGCCAAAGAAAATTACGAAGCAAAGAAAGCGAGGAACAAAATATGAGAAAGATCAGGATCATGGAACACATCTCGCTGGACGGTGTGATCCAGTCGCCAGGCGGACGGAACGAAGACGGCGACGACTACCAGCATGGCGGATGGGCGGCACCATATCGAAGCGCCGCCGGGAGAGAAGCCGTCGCCGAGGCCCAGGGCAGCAGCTTCGATCTACTGCTTGGCCGTCGCACCTGTGATATCTTCGCTCGCTACTGGCCGGAGGCCGAGAAGGGTCCGATAGCCGATGGCATAAACGCCGCGACGAAATACGTCGTTACCCACAGGCCAGACAGCCTCGGATGGGGTCCAGTCGGGCTCCTCGGCGCGGACATCGTGGAGGGTGTTCACGGCATCAAGTTAAAGGACGGCCCCGATCTGATCGTCTGGGGAAGTTCGACGCTCACGTCCGTGCTGCTGGAGCAGGGATTTGTCGACGAGGTTGTGCTGCTCGTCTACCCGGTCTTGCTGGGCCGAGGCAAACGCTTCTTTTCCGACAGTGCTGACCCGCGCGAACTCGCTTTCGTCAGCACGAAGGCGACGCCGACGAGCGTGCTCATAAACAGCTATCGACCCGTTGGAGCGCTGCGGACCGAATGAACTTGATGCCGCGTAACCAATCCCTCGAGCCAACCGCTGGCCCGCTGTGACAGACAGTTGAGGGTTGAGAGGCGATAGTTGAGAGTAAGGCCATGCTCGCTGAAGTTTACCCGCCGCTGCGGGCCAGCGGTGGCTGGGCTCCTTCTCGTTAGGTGGTCGCGCCTTCAACAAGGAATATGAAAATGAAACTAGCAAACAGGCAGCGCTTTCTTGTCGTTTATTCGGGGTTGTTAACCGTTGTTTTCGTGACGACGATTTTTCTGGGCGCGAAGCAGCCGGCTTCGCGTAAAGAGACGTTCAATGAGATTGATGTGCAGCGAATCAACATCGTGGAACCAGATGGCACTGTGCGAATGATTATCTCGGATACGGCACGCGCTCCGGGCTATATCTTCCGGGGCAAGGAGTATCCACATCCGGACGGTCGCAAGTTGGCAGGGATGGTCTTCTACAATGACGAAGGCACGGAGAACGGGGGCCTTATATGGGACGGGAACAAGGATAAGGATGGCAAGGTTTCCAGCCATGGCCATCTTAGCTTTGATAACTACGAGCAGGATCAGGTCATGGTAATCGAAGGAAACCAGGACGAAGAGGGCAAGAGTTCGTTCATTCGGATCATGGATCAGCCGGATTACTCGGTTGAGCCACTTATGCAATTGATAGAAAAGAATCGCGATCTGCCTAAAGAGCAGCAGCACGCAGCACTGAGGAATTTCCTGAAGAGCCGGCCGCAACCGCAGGCCCGATTGTTTCTCGGGCGCAGAGCCGATCGGTCGGTGGCCCTGATCCTGAAAGACCCAGAGGGGCCGCGACCGAGTTGTGCTCAAAGTCGGCACCGATGGTACACCGAGCCTGGAGTTTCTTGATGCATTTGGAAAGGTGGTGAGCCAGATGCCGGAGAAAGGCCAATGATGGCTCAGCTCGATCTCGTTAGATCGTAACAAATGGCGTACCCGACATCAGTCAAGGGAGTGTTGCTCGTGGATCAACAGGTTCTACTCTTGAAGAATTCGCGCGATGAATGGGAGTTGCCTGGTGGACGCATCCATCAGGGGGAAGAACATGGACAAACTCTCTCGCGTAAATTCGCCGAGGAACTTTCGATTGATGTGGCGTTGAGTGCACCGATCAATTCATACCTTTTCGAAGTCGTTCCGGGGCGACAGGTTGTTATCGTGACATATGGTTGCACGCTTATTGGTAAGTTTCGACCCGCCATCAGCGATGAGCATATCGAGTACTGTTTGTGGCCAGTGGAGCGGCTCTCTGAGCTGAATCTTCCGATCGGTTATAGGCGTTCAATCGAGAAATGGGCGAATACTATCTAACCCATCGATGAAGCCATCCCAGCACTTTGTTGTAAGCTTTCGGTCGATGCCCCCGCGAATTCTCAAAGCGGTGCGTGGCTGATCTGTTTCTCGTTATA
>QHOR01000063.1:34399-34922 GCA_003219395.1 Verrucomicrobiota bacterium
CATGGCGCTTAAACGAATGGACAACGTGCTCATCGTAGTCGACGACCTTGAGGCGCGAAGGCATTCTTCATCGAGCTTGGTATGGAGCTGGAAGGGGAAATGCCGGTCGAGGGGCGTTGGGTCGACCGTGTCGTTGGGCTCGAGAACGTTCGGGCCGAAATTGCGATGATGCGCACTCCGGACGGCCAGGGTCGGGTTGAGCTGACCAAGTTCCACGCGCCGGCGGCGGTCAGATTTGAGCCGAAGAACGCACCAGCGAACGCTCTTGGCATACGGCGCATCATGTTCGCCGTCGAAGATATTGACGACGTCCTCGCACGCTTGCGTGCTCATGGCGCTGAACTTGTAGGCGAAGTCGCCCAATATGAGAACATGTACCGGCTGTGTTTCATCCGTGGCCCTGAGGGCATCATCATTGGACTTGCGGAGCAGCTCTGACAAGCCGCTTCCACATGGACTTGCCTGGTGGCAGGCGAGGCCCGGCTTGGCAACCAGCCGTTCAGGAGCGTAAAATAATTCGCTG
>QHOR01000064.1 GCA_003219395.1 Verrucomicrobiota bacterium
AGTGGAAATCTCCAATTGTAAAGTTCTTCTCCGAGGCTGAAAAGACAGCGCTGCGATCAAAGCTGAAAATCGAGGAAGGCGACTGCGTCTTCTTCGGCGCGGACAAATGGGGAATCACTTGTGAAGTTCTTGGCCGCTTGCGGTTGCGTATTGCAGAGATGCAGGATTTGCTCGGCAGGGCGCGACCGCTCCGCGCCGAACAGGCCGAAGGCACGCCGGACTGGAATTTCCTCTGGGTCACTGATTTTCCGTTGTTTGAATGGAGCGCGGAAGAAAACAAATGGAACGCCATGCATCATCCCTTTACTCGGCCCAAAGTGGAGGACATGTCGCTGTTTGAGCAAAGAAAATTCCCCGACGTTCGTGCGGAGGCGTACGACGTCGTTTTGAACGGTGTCGAGATTGGCGGCGGCAGCATGCGAATTTATGAGCCAGACTTGCAGGATAAAATGTTCGAGGTTCTCGGTATCAGCGCGCAAAATCGGCAGGCACAATTCGGTCATTTGCTGCGTGCGCTGCATCTCGGCGCGCCGCCGCACGGGGGAATCGCGCTCGGGCTTGATCGTTTGATCATGCTCATCGCCGGCGAACAAAGCATCCGGGATGTGATAGCGTTCCCGAAAAACAATCGGAGCATGGATTTGATGTCGAATTCACCGGCCGAAGTCGATTCCCGTCAGTTGAGGGATTTGGGAATCAAACTGGCGAAAGACAAAGAACTGTAGAGGCAGCTCTGTCAGCCGCATTGGATGCGAACCGCGGATTCAATAACCTAGCGCCGCTTTTCGCTCAGCTGCGGTTGGCAAAGGGTCCTTGCGCGCCGTGATCGCCTCCGCGCCCGAGTCCTTGATCTGGTTCGCCTGGACCGCGTTGAATTCGATGTCTTTTGTGAATTCAGCTGGAAGATCCGCTTCCGCATAGATGGCGTGCACAGGGCAAACATCGACACATGCCATACAGTCAATGCACTCGTCCGGGTGAATAACTACCTGGCTCTCCATTTCGTAGAAGCAGGCGACTGGGCAGACCTCCACACAATCGGTGAACTTGCACCCGTTACATTTGTCGGTCACAACGTGGGCCATGGGATTTCGGTATTTGAAGATTGCGCAAAAAAACTGCCGTTACGCATAACTGGCCAGCCGTGGCCAGTCAATGCCTGGTTTTAGCATAAGCGTGATGTGACTCGGGCTGAAGGTGCTCCCGGCCAGTCCGGAACAAAATCGCCACAAAAAAGGTGACGATTGTCCCGAAGCAAATCCACCACGGGAATGCCATTAGCGGAAGCCAGTGTGGGGGGGCATACGCGATTTTCCCAAATGCTCGCGCAATCGTGTTCGGTAAATCGCTTATGATTGTGACGACGATGAAACCGGTAATCATGGCAATAATGTTGCCGCGATTGTTGCCACGCGTTTTCGTCAGTGTGCCGGCGAGGAAAATGCCGAGCACCGAGCCGTATGTGTAGCCATAAATCCCGAGGACGACTGGAATGATGCGCACGTTCGGCAGGACGATTACAAAATAGGAAGTAGCCGATGCTACAATGATCATGAGAACGGAAAAACCGATCGTGGCCCAGCGGACGGTGCGCAAACTTTGTTCGCCGGTTGCGGTGGGGTTAATGTAAGGCTCGTACCAATCGCGTGTAAAACTCGTGGCGAGCGCATTGATCGCCGTGCTGAGCGAGCCCATGGCGGTGGCGAAAATTCCTGCGATTAACAAACCGCGCATCCCAACCGGCATTTCGTAGAGAATAAAATGACAAAACGTGTCGTTTGGGGATTTCGGCAGGTTCGGATCGAAATGGGTCTGGTAATAAACCCAGAGCAACAAGCCGATACTCAAAAACGTGAGGGCGATTGGAATGTCGGCGAGCCCGGAAAGAATTAGGGAGCGTCGGCTGCGGCGAATGTCCACTGCGGTCAACATTCGCTGCACCATGTCCTGGTCGGTACCGTGCGTGGCCATGGTGATAAATGTTGATCCGATGAGCCCGGCAAAAATGGTGTACTCGATCTCGAACATTCCTTTGATTTTAGTCCAACCGCTTTTTGCCGGATCGAATCCGGTCGTAATGACATCGGACAAATGAAAGCCACCGTGAAGCTCGACGATTTTGTGCCACCCGCCGGGAATCGCGAAATAAAGCAGCGCGAGCGCTACCAGCGCGCTGCCCATCATGATGGAGGCCTGAATGAAATCGGTCCACACCACCGCTTTGATTCCACCGATCGTTGTGTAAATCGCGGTCAAAATCACGATCACAACTGTTGCTCCAATGTAAATGAAGAGAGTTTCGGTTTGTCCTGGCCGCGTGCCCCGAATCATTTCGTACGCGAGCACAAGCGCGATCGCTGCGACGTAGAGCCGCGCGCCCGAGGCGAGCACGCGCGTGAACAGGAAAACCGCGGAGGCGGCATTTTTCGATCCGACACCGAAGCGGGCCGTCAGATATTCGTAGATTGAGAAAACCTTGTAGTCGTAATACGGCTTGATGAAAATGTAACTGACAAGAATGCGCGCCAGAATAGTGCCGAAAGCGAGCTGAATGTAAGTATAATTACGCAGCGCAAATCCTTCGCCCGGGGTTCCGAAAAATGTCCCGGCGCTTGTTTCGGCCGCGATAATGGAGGCCAGCACCGCCCACCACGGAATACGACGGCCCCCGAGCGCAAAGTCCGCGAGATTTTCCTCTCTTCGGCCCATATAAAGTCCGATGGAGATGATTAGAACGAAGTAGAGAAGCAGAACTGTGCTGTCGATGGCGAGTCGGCCGTCCATGTCGGCGGTTATTTAGCCACAGATAAAGCGAGATAAAACACAGATTATGTGATGCTCTGAGTCTTGGTCGTGCTCCTGCTCATGCTTGTAATCGATTCTTAATGCTAAATTCTGGATTCTAGATCGCAATGAAACTCATCGACATTCCCGCATCAGATTTTCATCTAGCGATGACACTCGATTCCGGCCAGGTCTTTCACTGGCAAAACGTGTGCGAGGGATTTGTGGGCACGATTGGCGATGTGGCTGTTTACGTCGAGCAGCGTGGAAACAGCTTGAAAGTCATACGTGGTGGACCGCCCCACAACTTTAAGCCGTCGAGTTTTTGCCAAACCGTCGCGCGTTATTTCGCGCTTGATCATCCACTGGCAGAAATCTGCGCGTCCTTCCCGGATGACCCGGCAATGAACGCGGCTCGGCGCTTTTGCCGCGGTTTGCGAATTATTCGCCAGCCGAGATGGGAATGCCTGGCCACGTTCATCTGTTCCTCGATGAAACAGGTGGCACATATTCGTCAAATTTCGCTCGCGCTGCGTCGCCGCTTTGGTGACAGACGAAAAGTCGGTGATCATGTGGTCTACACATTTCCGCCAGCGCAACGAATTGCCGATGTTACTGAGAATGATTTGCGCCAATGCGCACTAGGTTATCGCGCCAAAAATCTCCTCGCGACTGCTCGACTTGTCAGTTCGGGTGAATGCGATCTGGAATCATGGTCCGGTCTATTTGATGCCGATCTTACAGAAAAGTTGTGCTCATTGCCCGGCGTGGGAGCAAAGATAGCTAACTGCGTAATGCTGTTCGGTTATGAGCGGCTGCGCGCATTTCCCATCGACGTCTGGATCGAGAGAGTTTTGAAACGACAATATTTTCCGCGGAAGAAAAGAATCACAAAATCGCGGCTCCTCGAATTTTCGGCAACCTACTTTGGCGAACAGGGCGGTTACGCGCAGCAATACTTGTTCCACCACGCGCGGATGACCTCGCGAAGATCCACAATGGCCAAGAACGCTGACAATGGAGGCGGCGCGCTCTCGCGCCGAGGAATACACCTTGTGCGGTCCGAAGCCAGGCCGTCCCCACACCTGGCCAAGTTGTCAGCACGCATGGGCTGAGATAGTGTTCCCCCCTTAAACTGAAGCCTCCGAGGTCCAATTTTTCTGATTACTGAGAAACCGCTCTCACGATGACGGCTGACATTATGTTCGCCCGGCCGGGCACCCCTGAAAATCTTAGGGATCACGAGTACGAGACGCGAACGATTCTGCTGGCGGTGCTCGCGGCGATTCTTATTCATCTGTTCGTGGCTTTTTTTCTTGCTGCCTTCGGCGGTATTTTCTCACCGCCGGCTCCGATCGAGGATAAACCGGTTGAATTAACGCTCGTTGATCTTTCGCCGACCACGAAGAATTCGGAATTTGTGGAAACGGACGAATCCAAAAAGGCGCCCGAACCGACAGAGAAAACATTTGAGTCTAACGCCAATTCAATTGGAGCAAGCGAGTTAGCTGCCACTGGGCAATTACCGTTGCCGTCGCAGACCGGCAAAGATCGGCCTTTTATGGATTTGGAGACACATCAACACTCGTTAGAGACAAAAGGGGCCCAGCCACAACCGAGTGCGGCGCCACAGGAAAATCCCAACCCCTCGGCGGCACCGCAAACCCGACAAGCCCCAGTAACTGCAGCGGAGCAATTTGCGATGCTGACTCAAAAACCCACTCCGGCAGCAACCCCATTGGCCGCTTCACCGCAAACACGATCCGCGTATCGGGCTCAAAAAGAGCGGACGCGTATTTCCGGACGGATTACGAACCGCGGCGTCTCCTCCGTGAATGCTCTGGGAACCCCGCTTGGTCGTTATCAGAAGTTTCTTTTGGACGCGATTGGCTCACGCTGGTACGCGTTTGTCGATCGGCAAATCGACTTGATCAGTATCGGCACGGCCCGCGTTGCGTTTGTGGTCGACCGAAGCGGCCATGTGAAGAACCTCAAGATCGTCGAAAATTCATCAAACGAGGCATTGGCAAATGTCTGTATCCAATCGATTCAGGACGCTCAATTGCCTCCGATGCCGGATGAGTTAGCTACCAAGCTGCCTCCGGAAGGATTGGACATGGACATTCCATTCACGATCTTTCCGAACCGATGATCATTGGGGCGATAACTATCGAGACTCCGGACACCGTGAATACCGTGTTTGGATTCTTCGCGAAGGGTGGCCTCTTCATGTGGCCGTTGCTGGCCTGTTCTATTGTCTCGGTAACGATAATGATTTTGCGCGGTCTCGCCTTGCGGCGCACTAAGGTCCTGCCGCCTTTGATCGAGAGCGAAATAGAACGGTTGGCCCCAGGTGAAAGCCCTGAGCGGCTGTCGCGCAGCGTGCATCATGATGGTTCGCCATTGGCGCGCATCGCTCGCGTTGCACTGCAATATTTACGCAGTCCACGCTCGGAAAACGTGGAAGCGGTTCAAACGCGCGCTCGTCACGAGATGGTCCGGCTGGAAAAAGGTCTCATCATCCTGGAAGTCATCGTGGGCATTGCGCCACTGCTCGGCCTGATCGGAGCGGTCTCGGGACTGGTTCACGTATTTTCTCAGCTCGGATTGAGCTCCGGCGCATCGGATACGCGTCAGATCGCTCGCGGTATTGCCGAAGCATTGAATGCAACCGTGTTCGGGCTTTCAATCGCCGTGCCGACATTGATCGGGTTTACTTATTTTTCCAGGAAAGTTGAAGTGATGTCGGTGGAGATGGAAACGCTGGTCGTCGAGTTGATAAACAAATGCTATTATGGGCGGTCTTCCCGCGAATTCGCGGCGGCAACAGCCTCCGCCGCCAGCTCGATGCCGATTTCGACGCCGGTAGCATAAGACGCGCGGCGCCTTTCACGCCATGAAGTTTGCAGTAAGAAAACGAAGAGCGCCCGTCATCATCATCGTCTCACTGGTCGATATCCTGATCATCCTGCTGATTTTTTTTGTCGTTTCCACAACCTTTAAGAAAGATCAGCCCGAAGTTCAGATTAATTTGCCGGAATCCAAAACGGCAAAGAAACAGCCCGCTGAACTGGAACACGCGATCGTCAGCATCGATCAAAATGACGAGATCAAATTGGACGGACGGGCCGTGGGAGCGGATGAACTGGAGGGCGCCGTGCGCAACCTGCCGGAGACCCGCAAATCCACGCTTGCACTCCAAGCGGACAAGAAAGCTTCCTTCGGCACAATCATTAAAGTGATGGACGCGTTAAAGCTCGCGGGCGTACGAAATTTGCCGGCGTTTACGCGCGAAGAGAAATGATCCTTCAGATCTTGGAATACGGCGACCCCATTCTGCGGGCCAAAGGCAAACCGATCGAGAACGTGGACGATCGAATCCGCGAGCTGGCTGCAAACATGGTGGAGACGATGCACGCGGCGAATGGCGTCGGCCTGGCAGCACAGCAGGTCGGTGAGGCTTTGCGGCTCACCGTCGTCGATGTTTCGCTCGTTGAAGATCGGCCCAGCACTTTGAAATTGGATGGCAAAGAGGTCGATCCCAAGACTGCGATGCCGCTGGTGTTAATCAATCCGGAAATTGAGTTGCGCGGCACGAGTGAAGCGGGCGTCGAGGGTTGCTTAAGTTTTCCGGAGATCACCGGTACGATTGAACGAACCAAGTCAGTGATCGCGCGCGCCCAAACTTTGGAAGGTGGCGCCGTCGAAATTGAGGCGAGCGGATTCCTTGCCCGGGCGATTCAGCACGAAGGCGATCATCTCAACGGGATTTTATTTATTGATCGCATGAATTCGGCGGCAAAGGCTGCGTTGTCGAGTCGCTTGAAACGACTGCACAAAGAGACGAGACGTGGCATCAGGCATCGCGAACCGCTCGTAAGCGAGACCACGTTGTAGCGGCGGAACATAGGCTTCGAGCCTGTCTCGACGGGCTGCCTTTGCCTGGACTCGCTGCGGCGGTCCAGGGAAATCCACGAGCCAGCAGGCGAAAGCCCGCAGTCCCAGACAGCCACGACGGCTATGTTCCAGCGAAAAATCCAGTCAATGGACTGGTCGCTGCTGCGACGTCCAATCTTTCGGCTAATCCGATTTCGCGCGCTTCGCGACCTGCTTCAATGGCTTTTTTAAACGCTTTAGCCATGCGAACCGGATCGGAAGCAATTGCAATGGCTGTGTTAACCAGGACGGCATCGGCGCCCATCTCCATCGCTTCAGCGGCGTGACTGGGCGCGCCTAGCCCGGCGTCAACCACTACCGGCACGGTGGCTTGCTCAATAATGATCTCAATTTGCAGGCGCGCTTCGATCCCGCGGTTACTGCCGATTGGCGAACCCAGTGGCATCACCGTTGCGGTGCCAACGTCCTGCAATCGTTTCGCAAGAACCGGGTCGGCATTGATGTAGGGAAGAACCGTGAATCCTTCTTTCACCAAAATTTCCGCGGCCGCGAGGGTCTCCACCGGATCGGGCAGCAAATAGCGAGGATCCGGGTGGATCTCGAGCTTGATCCATTTTGGCAAACCCGCGCTGGCAGCGAGCCGCGCCAGACGCACCGCTTCATCGGCGCTCCGCGCACCGCTCGTGTTCGGCAAAAGAAGAAACCGTTTTGGATCGATAAAATCGAGAATGTTCGCAAACGGATCGTGCTTGCCGGAAATATCTGCCCGTCGGAGCGCCACAGTCACCAGCTCCGTGCCGCTGGCAATGAGTGCATCGCGCATCAGTTCATTCGACGCGAATTTCCCTGTGCCAACCAACAAACGCGAGGTGAACTCGCGATCGGCGATCTTCATTTTCGACGGCTTATCAGACATCGATAGAGAATAAACGAATTCATACAAACGTGCGAACGCCAACCTCTGGGGAGCACAGGCCGACAGCCTGCCGCTCCCCAGAAGTAGGACTCGCGCTACTTTTCGCTTGTACGAAGTGCTCGATTACTCCACATTCCGCGGGTGACTCACTTTCATTTTCGCCGGGAAGATTGCCTTCAAGGCATGTCGCGGCTGACAAATGAAAGTGTCGATCTTGTAGTAACCTCGCCGCCTTACAACCTGGGAATTGGCTATAGGCAGTATGCCGACCGGCAGGATCGACAATCGTATTTGAAGTGGTGCGCCAAGTGGGCAGCACAAATCCGACGAGTTCTACGAGCAAACGGATCTTTTTTCCTGAACGTAGGCTCCGCGCCATCCAATCCAATGTTGCCCCACCAAATCGTGATCGAGCTGACTTCCGCGTCAGGCGGATTTCTTTTGCAGAACACGATTCACTGGATCAAGGCCATTACGATTGAGGATGTAGCAAGAGATGTTCGCTCGTATGGACATTTCAAACCAATTAACTCAAGACGGTTTCTAAATGACTGCCATGAATACATTTTTCAGTTCACAAACAACTGCCGAGTTGAGCTCGATCGCCTCGCCCTTGGCGTACCGTATCAAGACAAGAGTAACATCGCGCGCTGGTCTCACACTCGAGGAAGCGATCTACGCTGTCGCGGCAACACTTGGTTCATTCCGTACCAGACAATTCAGAGCCGCGCAAAAGAACGACCACATCCTGCGACCTTTCCGGTGCAATTGGCTGAATGGTGCGTGAAGCTACACGGCGTGTTGCGGGTCAAAACGATGCTCGATCCTTTCCTGGGGATTGGAAATTCCGCAGTCGCTGCGCAGCGTTGCGGGATAAAAAAATTCATAGGCTTTGAGATCGACGAGGCTTATCTCGCAGAGGCGAAGCGACGTCTCGGCTCGACAGAATCACGGAGTTCGCGGACTGCACATTAGATGCGCGAACACTTCTGCTCTGAGTCGATTCCATGTTGCAACCGGCAAATCGCCAAGCGCCGCCGCAACCGGCATTACGGTTTCGCTTTAACTGGACCGTTGACAGTTTAACACCAGGTCAGAAGCTTTTGTTCGTGGCTGTCTTATTCAAAAAGTTAATTATCGCGAGTCTGGTCTTCCTCCTCCTACAGGTCATTTTAACATTAGCTTCAGCTGCAGCCGGAGGTATTCTCAAATTCGGAAGCATGCCGTTTTCTCCGGGCTCAACCGTCCGAGCGAATGTTCCTTTGAGTCCACAGGAAAAATCGTATGCCTCGCAAGGTGGCAATCCCGTGCCGCCATACGCAGTCGCTGTGCTGGCAACGCCTGCAAATTTTGATCCAACAAAGAGCTGGCCCGTGTTAGTGACTTGTTCCACGAGCGACTCCAAGCGTCAGAATCGAGATGATCTTATCGACTTTTATCGCCGAATCGGTCTTGCCGAAGGCTGGGTGTTGATCGCAGGGGACGGCCCACAACCCGCGCGGAACGACAATGTGGCATGGCGCGAGGCGATGACAATGGCTGCCATCGATGCACTGCACCGCAGCTTTGCCGGTTCGGAGAAGTGGCCCATCGCGTGCGCGGGGTTCTCCGGCGGAGGAAAAGCCGTTGGTTATATTGCACCTTTTCTCGCGAAAAACCATTGTCATGTCATCGGAATTTACATTACTGGTGCGAACGAAGATCACCTGAGCGACGGATATGCGAGCCTCCAGCCGGGCGCGGCTTTTCTGAACACGCCCGTCTACATTAGTGCGGGGCACGATGATAGAATTGCGACCATAGAACAGCAATACACCGTGGCGGGTTCAATCAAACGAACGGGCTTCCAACGCATTCGAATCGGGACTTTCCGTGGTGGCCACGAAGGCAATGACGCACAGACCTCGATCGCGTTGGGTTGGTTCCGCGACCTGGCGAAATAGGCGACAAGTTGTAAGTGGTCTTTCCCTGGCGAGCGAGGAGGGTCTCAATCGAAGCTTTGATTAATCGTCATTGATCGTGTGAGTTCCGACTGATCTGCGACGTCCCTTCACTACGTAAATGACAGGGTAAATCTTGACGCCAATCAGTTCGCGGCTTTGAAACGCTGG
>QHOR01000065.1:0-3228 GCA_003219395.1 Verrucomicrobiota bacterium
GATCATTTATCTCTCCCGGATTGCTCCGGGAGTCCGATCCCGCAATCGCGGAACCGTGATGCGACGATACCCGAGGATCAAACGGGCCGGCTGCCCTCCCTCTGTTTTGTCTTGCACCGCATGGGGTTTTTCTTGCCTCGCGAATTACTCCGCGAGCGGTGAGCTCTTACCTCGCCTTTTCACCCTTGCCCGTGCTTTGTTGCCAAAGAACCGGCGGTATCTTTTCTGTGACACTCTCCGTCACCGCAGTTTTTCAACCACGATGCCCGCGTGTTTTACGCGGCATGCCGCCGTATGGTGTTCGGACTTTCCTCTAGCGAGCCTCGCAAACGCGAGACTCGCCAGCGACCATCTGCCATCGGCACCTATTTTACCACAACCGGCAAAGAAGAACAGAGGGCGGCGATGGATTAGATGGAGATCACCAATTCGAAAGTCCTCATACTTTCGCGATCAAAACGGCGCCCGCACGGTAAGGAAGAAGATCGAGATCATAACCAGCGCAATCCCGAGCTTACCAATCATTGCACCCAGACTTCCCAATAAGCTTCCCCAACCTGCGCGCCCGGCGTCGATCATTTGTTTGCCCGCGATGAATTCACCGGCGATCGCCCCAATCACGGGGCCAACAAACAAACCGGCGATCCCAAAGAATACACCCATCATGGCCCCAAGCAGCGTGCCGAACATTCCCCACTTGGTAGCTCCGAAATATCGCGCTCCGAAGTAGCCACTGATAAAATCGAGCGCGTACGCCGCCAGCGTCAGCAATACCAGAATAGTGATCGTTCCCCAGCCGACGCTTTTCTGCGGCCCGAGCATAATCCGGTGAAGGAGCGCACCGGCGAGAATGATAATTGTACCCGGAAACACAGGGAGCACCGTGCCGATCAACCCGACTGCGAAGAGGATCACTGTCAAGGACCACCAGAAGAGTTCCATCGGGAGCGTTAAGCCGTTAAAGTGTTAAAGCCTTGGAGCGCAATCGGGAATTCGCAATCTATTACTTATGGGATTTGGCGCCGCTTCAACAGCTCAATGCTTCAACATTCAACGAAACTTTTGACCGCTCAGATGTCGAACCTATACTGAAAGTCTTCCCAGTTTAACTCAAACCGGAGACTCATTTATGCCACTTGCTGTTGGAACCAAAGCGCCTGATTTCACATTGCCCACCAGGGTCCCAGCTGGGCCGAAGCAAATTCGGCTGAGCGACAATTTCGGCCACAAGAATACGCTTTTGCTTTTCTTTCCAATGGCGTTCACCGGCACATGCACAACTGAAATGTGTGAAGTCAGCGCAGGCCTGAATGGATACGTCGGCTTAAACGCCGCTGTTTATGGAATCAGCGGCGACAATCCGTTTGCCCAGGAGGCATGGGCACAAAAGGAAAACATCATCGTGCCACTACTCAGCGATTATGAACACAAGGTCGCCAAGGATTACGACGTGATGTACGATTCGTTCCTGCCCGAAATGAATCTCGGCATGGGAGGTGTGCCGAAGCGATCTGCATTCGTCGTCGATAAGAATGGAATGATCCAGTACGCGGAGAGCAACGATGACGCCAGAGAGCTTCCGAATTTCGATAACATTAAGGCGAAACTGGAGGAGCTGAAATGAGCGGCGTACCCCACAACGCCAACCCCGACACAGTGAGAGATCTCACAATCGAGGCTTGGATCAGCACAAGTAACCTGGGTGATTTTTACCAGTCTGGGCGAGGTCCTTCGCTTCGGTCAGGATGACCAGATCAAATGAACGACGAATTTAAGACGCTGAGAAAGTTTGACGCCGGCAAAGGTCGCGAGGCATTTTTCTACTCACTTCCGGCCCTGGAGGAACAGGGAATGGGGAAAATATCGCGGTTGCCGGTGAGCATCCGGGTTGTTCTCGAATCGGTGCTACGCAATTGCGATGGCCAAAAAGTCCGGCGCAAAGATGTCGAAGCGCTAGCGAACTGGAGCGCGAAATCTCCTGCGAATGATGAAATCCCATTCGTCGTCGCACGCATTGTTTTGCAGGATTTCACCGGCGTCCCGCTGGTGGTCGACCTTGCCGCGATGCGCAGCGCAGTGAAACGTCTCGGTGGCGATCCAAAAATCATTGAACCACTCGTGCCTGTCGACCTGGTGGTCGATCACTCCGTGCAGGTCGATTTCTTCGGCTCCGCGCGATCTCTGGAATTGAACCTGGACATGGAATTTAAGCGCAATCGCGAGCGGTATGAGTTTTTGAAATGGGGCCAGCAGGCGTTCAAAACTTTTCAGCTCATCCCGCCTGGCATTGGAATCGTGCACCAGGTAAATCTTGAATACCTCGCGAAAGGCGTTCTTTCCTCTCAACCTTCAACCCTAAACTCACAACTCTTCTTCCCTGACACTCTCGTTGGGACCGATTCGCATACGACCATGATCAACGGTCTCGGCGTGGTTGGCTGGGGCGTGGGCGGAATCGAAGCGGAAGCCGGTATGCTCGGCCAACCGGTCTACTTTTTGACACCGGAAGTCGTGGGCGTGCACATGAGTGGACAGCTGCGCGAAGGCGTCACGGCTACCGATCTGGTCTTGCACATCACACAATTGCTCCGGGCGCAAAAAGTTGTTGGCAAGTTTGTCGAGTTTTACGGCGAAGGAGCCGCGTCCCTGCCGGTCCCGGATCGCGCAACCATCGGAAACATGTCGCCCGAATATGGCGCCACGATGGGCTATTTCCCGGTCGATCGAGAGTCCGTCGATTATTTGAAGTCCACAGGACGAAGCGAAGAACAATGTCTCGCGTTCGAGAACTATTTCAGGGCTCAAGAAATGTTCGGCATGCCGCTCAAAGGTGAAATTGACTACAGCATCGGCATCAATCTGGATCTGGCCGACGTGCAGCCGAGTGTCGCCGGACCCAAGAGACCGCAGGACCGAATCAATTTGCCGGACCTTGGAAAAACGTTTCGCGCATTGCTCGAAAAGCCGGTGAGCGATGGCGGGTACGGCAAACACAATGTGGATCTTCGCCAGAAGCACCTTGTGAAATTGAATGGCAGCGCGCCTCGCGACGGCGAGATGGCGTCGACGGATAAAAAGGAAGACCAGGGAATCAATCCAGGCGACGAACTCAACAAGATTGAGATGGTGGCTAATCGGCCAACGCCGGATACCGGAAAAGACATTGAATCCGAGTCCAGTGACGTTTTCATGCACGGGCGCACTCACGTCGGGCACGGCAGCGTCCTG